>JAICKD010000600.1 GCA_025928125.1 Ktedonobacterales bacterium | reverse complement strand
GCCGTCAGCAGGCCGCCCATCTTGTCAGGGAACGTGCCGAGCAGGACTTTATCGACGCCCGAGACAAGCCACTCGTAGCCGACGAGCAGTTGCAGCCCGGCGAGCGCGAGATTCGGCGTCGAGATGCCGGGCAGCGGTACGCGCCGTGTCCGCGCTCGATAGGCGCGTATAGCATCCAGTCGGGTGCGCACCTCAGGATGGCTCCATGGGCCGCGCTGTGGAGTGCGTCTGGGCGCGGGTCGTGTTCTTCCCGGCGTGGTAGTGTGAGGATCGAGTTGAGTAGCCATTTCACAACCTCCATGATGGCGACGGCATCACCGGCTCAATGTGGCGTTTCTGTGATCGCGCGCCATCCACCATGGATTGTGACATGTTTGTGATATCCGGTCTGTCAGGAAAACGGCTCGATGTTTTGCCCGATTTGTAGGCGAATTGCCTACAATGCGTGGGCAGGTATCGCCTGAGCGGCATCCGCGTGCAGCTCGCGCAGTGGAAGCTCGGTGCGCGCCGCGATCAGGGCGTGAAGACGGGTGGCATGCTCCCGGTATTGTTTGTGAGGATCTCCGCTCGCATTTTCCCAGTAATAGCTCAGGGAGGCTGGCTCGGCCCAGCTCAAGTGCAGCCCATCCCCGAAGACGGCATAGCGGATGGGCTTGTTGGATTTGGCAGGTGGGATCACGGTCCAGGCGACGATATGCTCCCACGGAATCGTGACTGGCTGATCTTTGTAATATCCCCAGGTGGTGAGGCCAGTCTCATCGGCGCGAATATCGGGCAACTGGCTGCGGCGGCGCTGGCGGGCGAGCAGTACGACATAGAATACCAGCAGCGCGATCACCAGGGATCCCGCCGGAAGCATAAGCGGCCAGCGCGAAAATGGCGGCATGAAGACCCAGAACAGCGCATACAACAGGAAACTAACCAGGCCGAAATCGCCGAATGCATTGCCAGTGACAGACAGCGGCCCGGAACGCGCCCGAAGCGAGATCTGTTCGCCAGCCGCCAGCGCAACGCCCGCCAGATTCTCCAAGGGCGCATAGCGCTCCTCTGCCAGAGGTAGCGCCAGCGCTTCTGTCTCGCTAAGCGATGTGATGGCTGGCAAACCTCTACGCTGATTGCTGAATGCGGTGGTCACGCGCACCGTCAGCAGCGGTGTCTGCGCCCGCGTCGCAATCGTCGCCAGCAGTCGCCGCACATCCTTGATATAGGTCGCGTAGCCGCCGACGAAGCTATAGCGGGTCTGCCACGAGGGAATATAATCCGTGTCTGGATCAATCTCCTGCTCCGTGACCACAATCGCGAAGTTCAGCGATTTCGAGCGTCCCCAGAGCACGTAGTTGCCGACTGGCGCTGCCTCGCTTCCATCCGTGATGCGCGCAAACACCTCGATCTCGCTCCAGGCAATTGTGCGACGCCGCAGACCATCTCGGATAGCCAGGCCTGTGTCATCAGCCACGATTCGATGCAGGCGGTCGGGGATATCGCGCCATGCGAGATAGCACACAACACATGTCACCAGCAGAAGGGGAAGTCCAGCCGCCAGCCAATCAAATGTGGTGGGAGGCGAGGCGACAGGTCCGTCGAACTCGCTGTGGAAATAGGGGTTTAGCGCCGAGCGGCCGAACACAGGGAGCGCCTGAAAGACCACAATCTCGCAGACGCTGAGCAGATAGGCATAATAGATGATTGCTGCAAGATTATGAAACTTTGTAGTGAGGTTGTGGCGAGAGGTCAGCGTCAGTGTCTCGCCGACGGGCAACGCAAGCGTGACGTCGGACTGCGGCGAGTCTGCGCTTACCATGGTTGGATCGCGCTGCGCCAGCGCCCTTGCCCGGTTTCTTCTCACCACCAGCCCGCGCACATTCACCCAGATAGCGGCCGTTAAAGCTATATTGACCAGCACCGAGAGTGCGCTTGCCAGTGTCTCGAAGCTCCAGAAGGGAGCGAAGTGGCCTCGGGTAATCAGGTAGATCGCCACGAATAACCCGTAGCCCATGACCAGCACGGCGAAGGCCGCCGCCAGCGCAATCTTGATGCCGTAGCCCGTCCGCTGCAGCCGCACGCGATTACCCCTCTCTTCACCGCTACTTTGCCGTTCAGGATAGCAGATTTCCCTGCTGGCCGTCGAGCGCGCAAACTCTTCACCGTGCGTTCCAATAGCTTCCGCAACTCCCGCGATCCTTGCGAGCGAAGGCTATTTCGTGTTAGGGTAGGCATATGACTACGACCAACAATTCCATCTCTGGCGGTGTTGTCCACGACTTGCCAGAGGACTTACGGGAAACTCTCGCCGCTGACGCGGAGGCGCTGGCGGCATGGGAGGCTCTGACGCCGCTTGCACGCAATGAATGGATATGCTGGACCATCTCCGTCAAGAAGCCGGAGACGAGACAACAGCATGTCGAACGGGTGCGCACGGAACTCAAAGAAGGCGTGCGTCGGCCTTGTTGTTGGTTGGGCTGCATTCACCGCACGGATAAAGCCATTAGCCCGTCGGTCCAGTACGTGCTCAGCAGGCGATCTAAAAAATCCTCATAAATAATAGCTCTCATCGCAAGAGGGCCATTTGCTGTTGACCTACCTTTTAGCTGCTCTACGGCTGGCCTGACATCGGCAAGGCATCTGCCCATAGCTCGCGCAGTTGTAGCCCAGTGCGCGCCGCGATCATGCCTGGCTCGATGTTGATAAGTCCAGTCCGCATAGGTTTCAGTCCCACGATAGCTTTGGCCTCGTTCACTCCGCACGCTCCCTGGCGTGGCTGCTCAAGCATAGCAGACTTCTGGGCAGGGTGGGCTATCCAAAAATCGCGCGCGCAATTCGCAACGTCTCCCAGGTGGGGTACAATAACGACGTACTTATCACTGGCAACTGATAGCGCGAGCACGAGCTAGCAAGGAATTGGCAGGCAATGGCTGAACCGGATCGT
>JAICKD010000107.1 GCA_025928125.1 Ktedonobacterales bacterium | reverse complement strand
GCTCGATCTCGATGTCATCGTGCGGTCGCCGCTGGTGCTGACGCGCACCATTCGCTATCGCCGCACGGCGGACGAAACAGTGGAGGGCGACTCCACGACTGATATTGGCGGCGTCGTGCGTGGCAAGGCAGGCGAACTGGTCGCGGGCGCGAGTTTGCTGGTCGAAGGCAGCGCCCGTGAGTCGGCGTTGACGAATCATCTGGGACAGTATCGCCTCTCAGCGGTTGCGCGGGGCGCCTTGCGCGTGCGGGTAACGCCACCGGGAGGGAAGGCGCGCACAGTCACGCTGAGCGTACCCGCCGCATCGTACGACATCATCCTCGAATGACACCTGAACCGTGACGTAGCGTCGTACATCACATCGTAGGTGGGGAGGGAGGCATGCCGGGGCGGCGCCCAGTGTTGTGACATGAAACACAGTGTGATTGTGTGACTTCGGGCCTTCCGCCTGCGTCGTAAACAGCCAAGGAGCGTAATGCGCTAGCCCTGCGATCATCGGGTAGCTGGCCGTTCCAGAGCGTACCCCCACAGTTAGCCGCAAACCGCCGGTATCTGGCAACGAACCCAACAGAACGCATCAGCACATCGAAAGGATCCGCACATGCCTGAGTACCTCTCACCCGGCGTCTATGTTCAGGAGGTGGATAGCGGGCCACGCCCAATCGAGGGTGTGGGAACAGCCACCGCCGCGTTCGTGGGCTTTGCGCCCGCCGGGCCAGCTAACAAGCCGGTGCTTGTCACCAATTGGTCGCAGTATGTCGATACCTTTGGCCGCCTCGAAGAGGGTGGCCGACGCAATCCGCATCTCCCTGGCGCGTATCTTTCACATGCCGTTTATGGCTACTTCCTCAATGGCGGCGGACGCTGCTATGTGACGCGCGTCGTCGCGGCGAAAGAGGATGGCAAAGGGGCGTCGGTCCAGTTGCCGAGCCGCTCATCGAAGGCGGTGCCAGCGCTGACCGTCTCCGCCAAAGGCGGCGCAGGCGAGGATATCCAGGTGGAGGTTGCGCCGCCGAGCGGCGAGTCGCCCGCTGACGATACGTTCACGCTCAAGGTGAGCATGGGCGGCGTCACCGAGACGTACGACAACATCACCTTCGCCAAGAAGGGCAAAAGCCCGGTCGAGACCATCAACCAGGCCAGCCAGCTCGTCGTGATCGCCGAGCCACAGGCCAACGGCGCGGTGGCCGAGCGCACGCCCGAGGCCGGAACGTATGTGCTGAAGGCCGCCGCTCCAACCACACTCCCGCAGGTGCAGGCGCCACAGATCATGGGCGATGTAACCGAGCGCACCGGCCTCGAAGGGCTGGAAATCGCTGAAGATGTGACGATGGTGGCCTGCCCCGATGTCATGGCGGCCTACGAGGCCAAGATTCTGGACCGGAACGGCGTCAAGGCGGTGCAACTGGCGATGATCGCGCACTGCGAGCGCATGGGCAACCGCTTTGCCATCATCGATCCCCTGCCCGATCTCTCGCCGCAGGACGTGAAGAAGTGGCGCGAGGCCGAGACCAACTACGACTCGAAATACGCGGCGATGTACTACCCGTGGGTAAAGGTCTCTGGCCCCGACGGCAGACCGCTCGCCGTGCCTCCAAGCGGGCATCTCGCTGGCATCTATGCGCGGAGCGATACCGAGCGTGGCGTGCATAAAGCCCCCGCCAACGAGGTCATTCGGGGCGCGCTAGAGGCGGCGCAGATGATTACCAAGGGCGAGCAGGATACCCTGAACCCTATCGGCGTGAACTGCATTCGCTCGTTCACTGGACGTGGCCTACGGGTCTGGGGCGCGCGCACCCTGAGCAGCGATCCCGCCTGGCGCTACGTGAACGTCCGCCGTCTCTTCAACTACGTCGAGTCGTCTATCGAGCGTGGCACGCAATGGGTCGTCTTCGAGCCAAACGATCCTGATCTGTGGGCGCGCGTCAAGCGTGATGTCGAGGCGTTTCTGACGGGCGCGTGGCGCGATGGCATGCTCTTTGGCCGGACGCCGCAGGAGGCTTTCTTCGTCAAGTGCGACGAGGAGCTGAATCCACCCGACGTGCGCGACCGAGGCCAGTTATTCATCGACATTGGCCTCGCGCCCGTGAAGCCCGCCGAGTTCGTCGTGTTCCGCCTGAGCCAGTGGGCCGGTGGCGGCGCATAAGCACTTAGAACGCCTAACAACACCGTCATACCCTGGTGGCAATGTTGGGGAGTGGGCCAGCTTCGCGGCATGAATGCCGCGGCTAAGAACGGGTTGTGAGAGGAACTCTTAGTAGCAGCGTCCATGCCGCTTTGCCTGAAGTTGAGGATTCGCACGCAGGGCGAAGCGGCTGGCCTGACGCCAGAGGAGAAATATCATGTCATCGGCAAATCCTGTCGTCTCAGCGTGGTTTGGCGTCGAGTTTCAGGGGCAGGTTGTGGGCGCTTTCCGCGAATGCTCTGGCCTGGGCAGCGAGAACGAGGTCGTCGAGTATAAGGCCAGCGGTCCGAAGGGTGAGTTCATCATCAAGAAGGTGCCGGGCCGGATGAAGTGGAACAATATCACGCTCAAACGCGGCATCACCGACGCGATGGATATGTGGCAGTGGCGCAAGATGGTGGAGCAGGGCAAGATCGACGATGCCCGCAAAAATGGCTCGATAATCATGTACAGCCAGGACGGCACTGAGGTCGCCCGTTGGAACTTCGTCAACGCCTGGCCGAGCAAGCTCACTGGGCCAAGCGCCAACGCGGGCAATAACGAGGTCGCCATCGAGGAACTGGAAATCACACACGAAGGCTACGAGCGCGTCAGCTAGCGCTGGCTCCCCTCCCTGCGTCGGGGAGGGGTTGGGGGAGAGGTCACATAACGGACGACGCGCGGAGCATATGGGGCGGTGGTGGCTATGGTGCAGACGGAATTCGAGTTTACGCTGCCACGCGGCTATGTGGACGAGCACGGCGCGCTGCATCGGAACGGCGCGATGCGGCTCGCCACCGCGCTCGATGAGGTCGAGCCGCTCCAGGATCCGCGGGTGCGCGCCAATGAGGGCTACCTGAGCATCCTGCTGTTGAGCCGAGTGATTACCCGGCTGGGTGAGCTTGGGCAGCCCACACCGGATGTTGTGGAACGGCTCTTCTCGTCGGACTTCGCCTATCTGCAAGAGTTATACGTGCGGCTCAACGAGATGGAGTCGAGCCTGATCGAGACGCAATGCCCGACCTGTGGCAGCCGCTTCGCACTCGATCTCGCCGGGGAGCAATCACATGGCTGAGACCTTTGATACGTCCGATCCGCTCATCGTGATGGGTGAGCCTGAATCGCAACAACCGCCAGACGACGAGACGGCGCACGCTGAAATTGACATCGAGGCGCTGGCGGAGAAGGTCTACCGCCTGATGCTGGCGGAGATTCGGCTGGATCGGGCGCGCGGGCTGTCGTTTGACGAGGGAGCGTGAGTCATGCCGGTCGATAGCTATCCAAACTGTCGCTTCTACGTGGAGATCGGCGGCATGGCACAGGCCGTTTTCACCGAGGTCAGCGGCCTCCAGCTCGAGATGGAGGTCATGGAGTATCAGGAAGGCGGCAATAACGACTTTGTCCATCGCCTGCCGGGACGTACGAAGTCGAGCAATCTCACGCTCAAGCGCGGCATGACCAATTCAAACGAGTTTTTCCAGTGGTATGCCGAGCTGGCGCAGGGAAAGATCACACCGAAAAACGTCTCGGTGGTGATGTACGACGTCACAGGCAACGTGTTGGCCCGCTGGAATCTGATCAAGGCTTATCCCGTCAAGTGGATCGGCCCACAGTTCAGCGCACATGACGCCGCGGCAGCCGTCGAGACGCTGGAACTGGCGCACGAACGACTGGAACTGGCTTAGGGTCACAGGGCAGTGCGTGGGCTTTTGTCCTGAGGGCAAACGGTGCGTTGGGGTTCACTTCGCGGCATGAATGCCGCAGCTAATGGCGTTGGGCCGCAGGAGTCCGCTGGCTGGGTCATTTAGAGGAGATAGTAGGGTGGAGCGTATGGCACGGCACAATCTCGCCGCACGCAGCTTGCGACACCTGTGGTTCGCTCACCGGATGATGGTGGGCCAGCCGTTGTTGGCGCGCGCCTCCCATATCTCCCATCATCCGCCAACCTCTATCGTGCTCGATGGCCACCAGCTTCCACTGGGACGCATTCTGCGGCGCTTGCCGCTGGACGATGCCATGTGGATTGCTGATGGCGCGGAAAGCGAGGCGGACGCTGCCTCGGCCGCCGATGTAGTCCCACCAGCGGAGACGTTGCTGAGGCTCCTCCCCCGGCTGCCTGAAGCGCATGACGCCGACACGACAAGCGCTGCCCCAGAGGATGATATGGGCGCGCCGCCAGCCACCACAAGCCTCTCAGGGCAGACGCATGCGCGTCGCGGTGCCGACGATGCGCCACGGACGTTTACCACTCCACCGGCCGTGCCGCCAGCGCGCATCGATGGGGTGCGCCCGCGCTCGCGGATCGTCGAGCTGCCCGGTACGGTCTCTCTGCCAGTCGAAGAACCCACCGCTGACGAACCACGTGAACCTGACATTCCAGAGGAATCGCCGGAAGACGTTCCAGTGAATGCGCGCGCGGGGTCGCTGGCGGATGCTTATGAGACGAGTGAGAACGAGCCGGAGCAGCCGCCATTGATGCGTGAAGCAAATGAGCGGATAACCACTACCAGCCTGGAATCAGCAGGGGTTACTGAGGAACAAGTGACACCGGCTCCTCCCACGCCACGGCACCGGGGCAAACAGCCCTCAGCGACTCCTCCACGCGCGTCGGATGCGCTCTTCCCGCCGACCGATGCTGATCGCTCGCCCGCAGCCTGGCTGGCGCGCCTGCAACATGCGGATGAGCCAGCGCTGTCAGTACCGCCAGCAGCGCCCGTGAAACAGAGTAATGAGCCGCCGTCCGCGCCCGCTCAGCGTCCAGGCACGCGCGGCAGCCGAAAAGGCGCGACGAGAGCGCAAGTGTCGACGACACCTACGCCGGACACGCATACGTCAAGTGCGACGCCACCATCGCCAGAACAGGCGCAGCAGCCGCAATCAGTGGAGCGGCCTGCCCCACTGCCAGACTCGTCGCGAACGCTGCTTCATACGCTGACGGGCGTTGATCCGGCGAGTGTGCGCGTGTATCGCGGGCCGGTGGCGGAGCGGGTCACGTCGGCCCAGAACGCCGACGCGCTCACCGATGGCAGCGCGATTGCGCTTGGCGCTGGACACGCGACCGATACGCCGGAGACGCTGGGACTGCTGGCGCACGAGCTTACTCACATTGCGCGGCGGCGTAGCCCACGATTTGTGCCGCCCATCTCCCAGACACTGCGTCAGCAGAACACAGCCCACGCCGGGACAGCCGCGCCGATGGCACAGGGTTCACGACCAGCGGAGTCGCCAGCGGATGAAGAGGTGCAGGCGACGCAGGTCGAGGCGCGCGTTACCCGCGTCGCCAGGGGTGCGGCTAGGCCACCGCATGCGATTCAGCCCGCGCTATCCGTGGAATCTGATACTGCGACCCTGCCAGCGCATGAAACTCCATCGCGGCTGGGCGCGCGGCCCGTCTGGGGCAATCTGCCCGCGCCGTGGGAGCCGTTGCCCGACTGGATGGCCACACCTGCTGAGTCATCCGTCGGCGCGCCGCAACCAGCGTCTCAGCCGCAATCATCGTCGGCGCCTGCTCGCGCGCCATCGGCGAATACTTCTGGCACGCAGCGCGCCGAGCGTGGGCGTTCGTTGCCCGCCGACGTTGGAGAGGCGCCCCCAGCGCATATCCGGGAGATAGTCGCTCCAGAGCCTGACCTGGACCTGCTGGCGCAGCAGGTACACTCGATTCTCAAGCGGCGGCTGGCGGCGGAACGGCGGCGCTTCGGCTAGCAACGACTCACGCGAAAGGGACTAGGAGATGGACGGCGCCAGTCTGGCACATGCCAAAATCATCAACCTCGATGGCGGTGGCTCGCCCATCGAGTGCATGTTCAATCCAAAGGAATACTCGTTCTCCAAGCGCAACCAGTGGACGGCAGGCAAGAGCAAGGGCAGCAACATGCCGCAACTCGAGTTTGGCGGCGGCCAGCCCGCGACGCTCCAGATGCAGCTTTTCTTCGACACCTACGCCGAGGGCAAGGATGTGCGCAAGGAATATACCGACAGCATCTGGCAACTAATGATGGTGGATCAGAAGCTCAAGGACCCCAAGAACAAGAAGGGCCGACCACCAAAGGTGCGCTTCCAGTGGGGGTCAGCCTGGTCGTTCGACGCGGTCATCACGAGCGTCAACCAGAAGTTCACGCTGTTCCTCTCCGATGGGACGCCAGTGCGCGCGACGCTGGATGTGTCGTTCCAGCAGATCAAAGACGCGGCGCTTTTCCCGCCACAGAATCCCACCTCCGCCGGGGCAGGTGGTGAGCGTGTCTGGGTCGTGAATGAAGGAGACACGCTGGCCTGGATTGCCTACAAGGAATACGGCGACTCGAACCAGTGGCGACGCATCGCCGACGCCAACCGGCTTACCCAGGTGCGGCGGCTGGTTCCGGGTATGGCGCTGGAGATTCCCAATGCCTGATTCATCGCAGCTTCTCAGCCACTTTTACCTCATGCTCGATGGCGCCGTGGCCCTCGAGGAGCTGATGCGCGATGTGATGGAGATCACCGTCGAGAATAGTCTGCATCTGCCCGATGTCGCCACGATTGTGCTGAACGATCCCCATCTCAAATGGATCGACGCCGATAGCCTCACCCCAGGGAAAGCGATTATCGTCTCGGCGCGTGGAGCCGTTGGCGAGGAACTCATCTTCGATGGCGAGATTGTCGAGCTTGAGCCAGATTTTCATCCGACGACGCAGATCCTCACCATCCGCGCCTTCGACCGGCTGCATCGGCTCTCCATCGGCCAGCACACGCGCTCGTTCCAGAACGTCACCGACAGCGATCTGGTGAAGAAGCTGGCGCAGGAGGTCGGGCTGAGAGCCGTCTCTGGGCCAACAACCCAGGTGCATCAATACGTCTTCCAGAATAATCAGACCAATCTAGCGTTTCTGCGCGAGCGCGCCAACGCGCTTGGCTACCTGCTCTTCGTCCAGGGTGACGCGCTTCACTTCGAGCCGCCGCAGCCGACAGGCAAACCGGTTCCACTCGAATGGGGCGTCAACTTGAGCGAATTCCGCCCGCGCCTGACAACGGCGGGGCAGGCGAGTGACGTCACCGTGCGTGGGTGGGATCCTGCCACGCGGCAGGAGATTGTCGGCCACGCGAAGAAGGGCCAGGGTACGCCGCAGATAGGCGAGAAACAGAGCGGCGGCGAGTTGACGCAGGGGGCATTTCATGTCGAGGCGCAGAGCCAGAGTGTCATCCGCCCGGTGCGCTCGCAGGCTGAGGCTGACGCATTGGCGCAGGCGCTGGCCAATCAGCGCGCCAGCCGCTTTATCGAGGCCGAAGGCACATGCGGGGGCAATCCAGCGGTCGTTGCGGGGTCGTCGGTGCAGGTCGGCGCGGTTGGCGACCGCTTTGGTGGCACGTATTTCATCACTAGCGCCACTCACGTCTATGCGTCTCACAGTGGCTACGTCACACACTTCAGCATCTCCGGCCTTCACCCTTCGACACTGCTCAGCGTGCTGCAGCCGCAGCATATCGGCGTCGCCGCCCCATCGCAGCATGCCATGGGGCTGGTCATCGGGATCGTCACCGACAACCAGGACCCCGGCAACCAGGGGCGCGTCAAGGTGCGCTATCCGGCGCTGACCAGCGAGCATGCCAGCGACTGGGCGCGCGTGGTCTCCGCCGGGGCTGGCGCTAACCGCGGCATCCTGTTTGTGCCTGAGGTCAACGACGAGGTGCTGGTGGGCTTCGAGATGGGCGACATTCACCATCCGTATGTGCTTGGCGGGCTGTGGAACGGTCAGGATCAGCCGCCATATGCAACCGATAAGACTGTCCAGGGTGGCAAGGTGGCGCTCCGACTGATCCAGTCGCGCGAGGGCCACTATCTGGCTTTTCTGGAATCCGATGACACGAAGGGCATTGTCATCTCGGACTCGAGCAGAAATACCATCGCATTGAATGCCAAGGATGAACAACTGGAAATCCGGTGCAG
>JAICKD010000871.1 GCA_025928125.1 Ktedonobacterales bacterium | reverse complement strand
GATCGGGTTGGCGACCCATGCCGGTCGCTGGCGGCATCGGCATCGCGCCGCTCGCCATGCTATCCGCCGAACTCATGCCACTCAGCCCAGCGCGCGCCTGCTGCATAGACTGGGTCACGACTCCCTGAATCGTCGGAATCTGCGATTTGTCAATCGCGATGCCATCCTCCTGGAAGGAGTAGACGACCGCCTCGGCCATGTGTTGCTCCAGCCAATGAGCCATCCGCACTTCGTCGCGCAGGTTGGCCTGCGCCGCCTGGATGGTCGCACTGTCGCCAAACGCCTGGGCGGTGGCGATGAGCGCTCCGTAGGAGGCGATCTCCATATGCTCGGTCATGTAATCGTCGCGGGCGGTCTTCGCGAGCGCGTCCGTGCGGCCGCCAGCCGCTGCGCCCACCAGGCTGCCCATCAGGTTCGAGCCAAGCGACTTCGTCGCCGAAGGTTTCTCGTTGTAGGCGCCCAGCCGGTCGGCCATGCGCTGCTCGTGCGTGCGGGTCTCATCGAGATGCTGCTGGACACGCGCCTGAATCTGTGGATACTTCTGAGTGTCTTTGACCTGGCCTTCGAGCATCTGAATGATCTGATGCTCCATCGCATAAGCATCCTGTAGATAGGTGATCAGTTTGTCGCGCAGGTTGTCGTTCTGAGCCACTTGTCGAACCTCCTGTGTTGCTTCTCAGCCGCCACTGTGGGTTGTGGCGGGGGCCGATCATCCGTGACCGACTCCTTTCGCGGGTTCCTTTCGCGTGGGTTGTACGCGGAGCGAGGACGCCTGCCGCTTCAGCCAGGCGGGGCCGAGATGGCCCCGTACTCGCCGACACGGCAGGGAGTCCGCTCGCGTTACGCCTCCATGCGCGCATGGTCACACGTCCTTCATCCAGCGGCGACTCGTCCCAGTGTCACAGCGCTGGGGCGGCGGGTCGGCGCTTTTGGCGACCACCGCGAGACTCTGTCACAAGTTCCATGCCAGATGTCGCACAAGACAGGCGCAATGCGCGCCAACCGCCGCCCCCAGCGCCGCCCCCAGCGCGTTGTGGGAAACCGAAAAGCCCCTCTCCTGGTGGGAGAGGGGTTGGGGTGAGGGTTGAGCCAGGCTAGGCGGGGGGACGGAACCACGTCTGGAACTGCGCCAGCAGCAGCGGGTCGCCCTTGATCTTGAGCTTGCCGCTGATGACCGCCGACATTGGGTTGAGCTCGCCGCGCAGCAGCTTCAGCCAGTCCTCGGAGTCCACCGAGGCGGTCGCGTTGGGGTTCTCAGCGGCGCCCTGGCCGTAGCTGATGGCGCCATGGGCGATCACCAAATGCCAGACGCCTTCCTCAGCGCCGCTGAAGTTGAACTGAATCGTTTTGTTCACGGTCGCTGCCCGGTCGGGCAGAAACGCCTCTTCAAGCCCCGCGAATGACTCTGGGATGTTGCTCGGCTGGTCCGCCATCTGCTCGCGCTCCTCTCCATCGCGTCCATCGCGTTCGTCGCTTCTGTGGGGTTGGGGGCGTGGCTCAGCGCCTGCGCCGCCCTCTGGCCGCCACGATAGCACACCGCCGCGCGCTTGCGCCACG
>JAICKD010000192.1 GCA_025928125.1 Ktedonobacterales bacterium | reverse complement strand
GCCAAACGCGATGCCGCCGCTGGTCTGGATGCATTGCGGGCGGCAGGATATGCGCCGGGTCAGATCCTGGGATCGCTCGCCGCGAGTTGTGGCCTGCATCCTGCAGAGACAACGACGACACCCGCAGACCTATTGGCCGCGTTTGACCCTTTATGCCTCAACGGGCTCCAGACGCCTGTATACCTTCCTAACCAGGCGCAAGAGATGTCATAGTACGAGAATTGGCTCATCTGCGGACCGTCATAATCATAGCGACCGATGCGCCTGGTAGCATCCTGAAAGGAAGCTGCTTGTGGATCCATCTCTCGATGAACAACCCACCATGGCTGACGAAGAGGGGAAGTTTATCCGCTTTCTCGATATCGCCGGTCACGACCTGCGGAATCCAATCGCGGTGCTCAAGAGCCATGTCCAGCTCATGCAGCGGCGTCTGCATCGCGAAGATGGCCGTGACCAAGACTTACGCGACCTCGGCCGTATGGCGTTTCAGATCGAGCGTTTGGTTGTTCGGCTTGACACGTACCTGGAGGCCACGCGCATTGCCCAGGGTCAATTCAGTCTCCAGGTAGATGGAACCCCAACTGATCTTGGTGCGATAGCTCATCGATTAGAGTCCGTCTACAGGCTGGCGAGCCGCGCGCACACTGTAGTATTCGAGTTGCCTGAAAAGCCAGTGGTTGCCCCATGGGATTCTCCACGAGTGGAACTGGCGCTCGGAAATTTTCTGACCAACGCGCTCAAATATAGTCCTAGGGGGCAGGTTCAGGTAAGGATTGCATGTGAACCATCAGTGGCGCGCATTAGTGTAACGGACTCTGGCATCGGAGTTCCTGAAGGCGAAGAAGAGGCCATTTTCGGCGCATATACCCATGGCTCAAATGTCGAGAATCCAGGCGTAGGGCTGGGATTGTATGTTGCGCGTGAGATTGTGCGCCGCCATGGCGGCGAGATTGGCGTCATCTCACCAGCGGGTGAAGGCGCAACGTTCTGGTTTACCTTACCGCTCGCGGGTATCGCAGACCCTGGTTCGAGGTCTATGCTGCCTTAACGCTCCGTGAGTGGCGGAAGACTGAATAGCTCTTCGGGCGCGTCGGATGGCACGATTACCGTTAGCGCGAGTGGCGCGATACTGAACGACATAGGCAACTTGCCTATCAGTTCGCCATCTACCTGTACGCGCAGTGGCGCGTCTGCCTCGACGCGAATAACGCGCGCCCGTTCGTACCGCACGCGCGGGCCACGGCGCGGACGTCGCAGGAATGCGTTGCGCAAGATGCCCAAACGATAGATCAGCCCCCCGCCTCCCACGGTGACGATATCGAGCAGGCCATCATCCGCGACAGCGTGGCGCGTGAAGGTGAGCGCGCCGCCATAAAGGCGTGTGTTGCCGACCACGAGCATGAGCGATGAGATCTCGCGCCGTTTGCCATCATGCTTGATGCGCATCAGCACTGGCTTGTGCGTGACCCCCAGCACCCCCACCGTGGTCAGGTAGTCGAGCATCTTCAGCCCGATGCGCTTGAGCACGCTTCGCTCGACCCGTTGCGCGACTTCCGCGTCGAAGCCAACCCCCGCCATCATCAGGAAGTAGCGATTGCCCGCACGCCCCAAATCTACCCTTCGACGCACACCATAGAGCAGCACGCGCGCCGCGTCGGGCAGACTCAGTGGGATACGCGTTTCACGCGCCCAGACATTCACCGTGCCAAGCGGCAGAATACCGAGCGCCGTTGAATGGCCCGCCAGCTCTTGAATGATCTCGTTGATCGTGCCATCACCGCCAGCGGCGACCACCATCTCCATACCGGCGCGTACGGCGTCGCGTGCCAGCTCGGACGCATGTCCCGGCCGCTCGGTCAGACAGACCTCGACGGGCAGGCCAGCGTCGGTGAGCGCCGCGGCGACTTGATGAAGCTGGTTGAGCGCCAGCGGCATTCGCAGCGTGCCTGAGCGTGGGTTGGCAATGATGCGCGCGCGCGGGCGGGCGCCGTCGCCATCCTGCTCCGCCGCATCACGTTTGCGTCGCGTAGGAGCGGGCAATACGTAATACGCGAGGCGGGCTGCCGCACTCATGCGTCGGAGCGTTGTAGGGGTAGTCAGTGCCAGCGGGCGGCGTAATCGCTCACGCCATTCGAGCATATGCAATCCAAGCACACTCAGGTTGGTAACGGCGCGGATGCGCGGTGAGTTCCAGAGGGAGCGCCACCCTTCCACTATGGAGCGCCAGAACGCACGCCAGCTTTTTGTGGGGAAAGATGAGGAGGATGAGGCCCTTGAGCTTTCATCCATGACATATCCTCCTGCCTGCCGGGACATTGCCATGTCGGGCGCGTCTGCGTACGCCGAGCGGCTATTTGGTTGGAGAGAGACGCAATTCGCCGCTATATATTGTAGTACGAGGTGGCAGCCTCAAAAGTTGCCATTAGCTGATGCGAGGGACGCGCGCAAGCAACTCCGACGTCACTTCATAGGCGATGGTACCCAGTTTGCGGGCAACCTCATCGGCTGTCAACTCATCCTCGCCCTGACGTCCGATGAGCACGACCTCGTCTCCCTGGCGCACGCCGGGGATATGGGTGACATCGATCATGCACTGGTCCATGCAGACACGGCCTACCAGAGGCGCCCGCGCTCCACGGACGAGCACCTCGCCCCAGTTCGCGGGAGCACGGCGGAATCCATCGGCGTAGCCCACCGGCAGCACAGCGATGCGCGTCGGCGCGGTGGTGATGTATGTTGCGCCGTAGCTGACGCCTTCACCCGCCGGGATATCCTTTACCTGCGCCACCTGCGTCTTGAACGCCAGTGCGGGGTGGAATCCTTCGGGTAGTGGCACCTCGTCTGAGGGTGAGAGGCCATAGATGGCGATGCCAGGGCGCACCATGCCATAGCGCGACTGGGGCAGCGTGAGCGCCGCCGCGCTGTTTGCCGCATGAACAATAGGCGGGCGCAGTCCGCGCGCATCGAGCGCAGCCAGCACCCGCTCGAAGCGGTCGTACTGGCGCATCGCATAGGTCTGGTCAGCAGCGTCGGCGGTGGCAAAGTGCGTGAAGATACCCTCGAAGATGAGTCCTGGCAGCGAGCGGACCTCCTCACAGAAGCGGACGATGCCCTCAACGTCCTCCGCGCGCAGACCCAGGCGCGCCATGCCAGTATCCACCTTGACATGGACGGGTATCTGCCCGTTCAAATCGGTGGCTGCCTGCGAGAGAGCGCGTGCCAGGTCCGGCGCAAAGAGCGTCGCCCGCAGATTCATACGTACCGCTTCACGCGCCTGCCATGGGGCGATATAGCCGAAGACGAGGATAGGTACGTCGATACCGGCGCGCCGGAGCGGCTCCGCCTCGCTGACGGTGGCGACACCCAACCACTCCGCCCCGTTGCGCACGACGGTTCTGGCGACCCGCAGTGCGCCATGGCCGTAGGCGTCAGCTTTCAGGCTGACCAGCAGCCGCACATCCGGCCCCACAATCTGCTTGAACAGCTGAGTATTCCGCCCAATCGCGCTCAGGTCGATCTCTAGCCACGTCGGGCGATCAGGTCGCATCACGACGACACGCCGCCAGGCCTGCGTCTGGCGGTCGAGCACATCTTCGGCACGGCGTGGGTCGGCGAGCAACAGCGCTGTCACCTGCTCCATGCGCATCTCTTCCGACCCTTTGATGTAGACCAGAGGCGCGGCAGCGCTGGACTCACTGGCGTGGCGGGCGAAGGCGAGCACGGCGGTGGCGCAGTCCTTCGACGCATGCGCGATCGTGATATGGCTGGCGTCCATCCCGCCTTTCAGCGCTGACGCGGCAATGCGCTCCGCCCGCAGGCCCTGGGTAACGAGGTAGTCGGCATGTTGGGCAGCGGTGATGCCAAGTTGATCGTGGGCCTGCTGCTCGCTGGCGCCCAGCCGCAGAATATCGCCCAGCACCGCAATCGTCGGCACGGGTTCGTTCTGCTGATGCGCGAGAGCGGCGAGCGTCACGAGGCCTGCGGCGGCGCTCTCTGGGGTAGCGTTGTGCGAGTCGTCGAGGATACGTAGCTGCTGCGTTCCAGCCAGCAGCCGCATTCGGCCTGGCAGGGGTTGTAGCTGAGAGAGTGTTGCAAGCGCCTGCTCGCGTGGGATACTGAGCGCATGCGCGACTGTGAGCGCCGCCAGCACAATCGTGGCCCAAGCATCGCCGTGCAGGTGCGGAAAGACGAGATTCGCCGTGTCGCTGTCTGGCTCCTCGGTTGCGTCGAGTAGTAGGCCGCCGCCACCGTGTGATGCGAGCGGGCGGACACGCAGATGGACTGGCCGCTCGGCAGTAGTCTCATCACCGAAGAAGAGCGTCTTTGCGGCGGTGCGTGAGGACATGGCGCGTACCTGCGGATCGTCGGCATTGAGGATCGCCAGCCCGTCGGCTGGGAGCGCGGCGGGAAGCTCCGCCAGTTCCTCGGCGAGCCGCACAACCGTGCCGAAGTATTGTAGATGCGATGCGCCAACATTTGTCACGACACCGATGCGTGGGCGTGTCAGCGCGCAGAGTTCGCGGATTTCACCTGGGTGGTCGGCGCCCATCTCCAGCACGGCATAGCGATGCGATGGCTCCAATCGGCCGAGCGACAGCGGCAACCCCAGGGCATCGTTATAGTTGCGCCATGAGCGGAAGGTCGGCGCCTGGAGACTAAGCACGTCGGCAATGGCCTCTTTGCACGTGGTCTTGCCGGTTGCTCCGGTGACGGCGATGACCTCGGGACGCCAGCGAGCCAGAATGTGCTGGGCGTACTGGCGGAGCGCCAGTCGGGTATCGGGTACGATGAGCACAGTCGCGCCAGTTGCGGTGAGGTCAGTCAGGACTTCGGGTCGAGTCTGGCGCAAGGTATCCAGCCAGTTACGTTCCAGCAGCGCCGCGGCGGCTCCACGCTCCAGCGCATCGGCGGCGAAATCGTGGCCGTCGCCATGCATTCCGTGGACGGCGACAAAGCAGTCGCCGGGCGCAACTGCGCGGGAGTCATGCGCAAATCCTTCAAAGATAGTCTGGGCGCCTGCCTGTAACACTTCGGCGTTGGTCGCATGTATCAGGTCGTCGAGGGGAATCATTAGTTGCTCTCGTCGTCCTCGTCCGAGGGTGGTGTTCCAGCGGGGTCGCCGATGACAGCCAGAAGGTCGCCCTGGTTTACCGCCTGGCCTTTACTCACGCGCAGACTTTTGACGATGCCCGCGCGCGGAGCAGGTAGATCGTTCTCCATTTTCATCGCCTCGAGTACCACAACAGCTTGTCCGCGCTGGACCTCAGATCCTTCCTCGACCAGCAGGTTAGAGACGAGTCCCGGCATCGGAGCGCGGATATTCGCGTCGCCTGAAGCGTGGGCGCCACCCGCCAACGACGCGAGCGCCCGTGCTCGTTCGTCGGCGAGACGCACACGGAAAACCTGTCCGCGGACCTGCACCTCAAAGACACGCGATGTTCCGTCGTCATCGTTGGCAGGCGCCGGTTGCACATAGACATCGAAGGATTGCGCGCCGAGGAGCAGGCTATAGTGGCCAGCCCGGTCAGGGTCGTCCTTCCCAGCGGAGAGCGCCGCGCCTCCGACCGGTCGCCAATCCACCGTTAGGCGCTTATCTCCCAACGCCACCTCACGCTGATGGCCATCTTCCTGCAAGCCAATCGTGTAGGTCTGTTCGCCGATCGTGGCGACATAGCGCATGCTGAATCTCCCGTCTGTTCCACGCGCTTCAATGGGTGTTAGCGTTCTCCATACACAATTGGCGCCACATCAAGATGTGTAGTGAATGGTCACCGTGCCTTTGCCCCCATCGCTTGTTACTGAAATAGTATAGTCCGCGAAAAAGGCGGAGCAATTCATGGTGAATGAAACAGTAACGTTGCCTCCAGGATCAATGGAACCACTGGACTTATCAAGCGTAATAGCCGTGGCCTTCGATGTCGTGACCGTGTAAGAAAGCGGCATATCGCCGCTGTTATCCATCTTGAAGGACTGTGCGCTGTTACACTGCCAGCCGTGAACAGTCATCGATGTCGTCGCTAGTTCCAGTTTCGGGCCAGCGGCAATGTTGGCTGTGACGGGGATGTGGATGGTCGTCTCCGCTGTCACGACGGTAACAAGTGCGGAATAATTCCCTGGCGTCACATCAGCGGGGGTGGCGGCCACACCAAGTGTCACTGTGCCTCCAGGCGCGAGCGTACCGTTGTGCGGGGAGATGCTGAGCCAGGCGACACTTGCCGTAGCATGCCACACTGCTGGGTCGGTACCGCTGTTGTTGACCTGAACACTCAGATTGGTGCTGCTCCCAGAGACGGCTTGAACGGTCAGTGTATTGGGTGTCGCGTGAAGGATATTGGCATTGGGAATCGGCCCCAGGAAGGTCAGGTTCTTATGCAGGAATCTATTAGCCTGCACGCAAATCGTGCCTGGGCAGACTGTTGGCTTTGCCAGCACCACCCCCACACCACCGACTAGCGCCAACACAAGTATCGCGAG
>JAICKD010000781.1 GCA_025928125.1 Ktedonobacterales bacterium | reverse complement strand
TGAAGATGCCCGACTCTCCTATGAGGAGGGCATCCAGCGCGATGCTGAGGATGCGACCGCCCATTACGCGCTTGGCTCGCTGCTGCTGAGCCGCAAAGACGACGACGCGGCGCTGCCACATCTCGAGGCTGCGGTACGGATTGAGCCGCTGGCGGTGACGTTCCGCCTTGGGCTTGCCACCGGCCTCGTCGCGGTGGGACGCGCCCGCGACGCCAATCGCGAGCTTGACCTGATTGACCGCCTGCAGCCCGACCTGCCGCAGGTACGCGAGTTGCGGGCGATTCTGGCCCGCCAGCAACACAAAAAATAGACCCTACTCGTTGGAGGATACACGCATGGGTGTGCTTGGCTACGCGGCGATGTTTGAGCAGTTTACGCCGACCGATCTGCTACGCTGGTCGCGCCAGGCCGAGGATGCTGGCTTCGGCGGCATCATGGCCTCCGACCACTTCCACCCCTGGACGCCGCAACAGGGGCAGGCAGCGTATGTCTGGGCATGGCTGGGGGCGCTGGGCGCGCAGACCAGCCGCGTCGTCTTTGGCACTGGCGTCACCGCGCCGGGGCCGCGCTACCATCCGGCGATTCTGGCGCAGGCAGCTGCCACACTCGAAGCGATGTTTCCGGGCCGCTTCTATCTTGGCATGGGCGCGGGCGAGGCGCTCAACGAGCATATCACCGGCGACTACTGGCCCGAGGCGCCCATCCGGCTGCAGCGACTGGAGGAAGGCGTCGAGATCATCCGCAAGCTGATGACGGGCAAAGTCACCAAGTATCAGGGGACGCACTTCAAGCTGGAGAGCGCGAGACTCTATACCCTCCCCACGACACCGCCGCCCATCTACATCGCCTCCTCCGGTCCGATCAATAGCGAGCGCACCGGGCGCATCGCCGATGGCTATATCACCGTCGGCGCGTCGGACGAGAAGATTCGCACGCTGCTGGCGCGGTTCGAGAAGGGCGCGCGCGAGGCGGGCAAAGACCCGGCGAAGATGCCGCGCGTCATCCAGTTGCACCTCTCGTGGGCCGAGAGCCGCGAGGCCGCTGTCGAGCAGGCGGTGCGCGAGTGGCCGAATGGCGGCATGGCGTTCCCCAAGGCCGATATCCGTAATCCCGAGGACTTCGCTGCGATGGCGCAGATCGTCCGGCCAGAGAACTTCGAGGGGCGCGTCTTCATGTCGCACGACCTGGATGCCCATACAGCGCACCTGCAACACTACATCGACCTCGGCTTCGATCAGGTCTATGTCCACAATGTTGGGCGCAATCAGCAGGAGTTCATCGAGGCGTTCGGGCGGAGCGTGCTGCCGCGTCTTCGCTGGCCGGAGCGCGCCGCATGACGGCGCGAGCGCATCTGACCGAGGCCGAGGAGGCATTCGTCACGCGGCAGCGGGTGGCGCGGCTGGCTACGAGCGACGCCGAGGGGCATCCACACGTCGTGCCGGTCTGCTACGCCTGGGATGGCGCGCGCTTCGTCACACCACTGGACGAGAAGCCCAAGCGCGTCGGCGACCATACCCTGCGCCGTGTGCGCAACATCGAGGCGCGCCATGAGGCGGCGCTCGTCATCGACCGTTACGACGACGACTGGTCGCGGCTGGGCTACCTGCTGGCGCGGGGACGAGCCGACCTGCTGCCGCCCGATGCGCCCGATCACGCGGAGCTTGTGGCGCTGCTGCGGGCGCGCTATCCACAATATCAGGCGATGGCGCTGGAACAACGTCCACTACTGACCATCACCCCCAGCCAGATCACCAGTTGGGGACCAGCATTCGAGCATCCTGACGTCGAGTTGCCGCCATCGGGGCGCGGGATCGACTTTGTGCCGCTGGCGCGCGGACGGCGCTCGGTGCGAGCGTTTCAGCAGCGGGCTGTGCCGCGCGCGGCGCTGGAGACGATGATCGAGGCGGCGCGCTGGGCGCCATCACCTCATGGACGACAGCCGTGGCGCTTCGTTGTGCTCACCCGCGACGAACCGAAGGCGGCGCTGGCGGCGGCGATGGGCGCGGACTGGCAGCGCACGCTGGAGATGGACGGCCAGGAACGCGCGACGATTCAGCTCCG
>JAICKD010000062.1 GCA_025928125.1 Ktedonobacterales bacterium | reverse complement strand
GCCTTCCAGCAGACGCGCGCCCACACTGGCGATAGTGCCGCTGACGGTCACATCGGATACCCAGTTCATCGTCGTCTCAGCCTCTGTCACAGGCACAAGATCGACAATGGCCACGAGATCGACGGCACTGCCCGCCGCGACACCGTGCGCCTTGACCTCGCCATGGTCCGGTTCGCGGATATTTTGCAGTTGAACGTCAAGCGTAAACTTCGCCTTCACCGCGCCAACACCGACCCCAAGCGTCGGCTTGAAGTGGTCCGGCGCGAGAATATCCATCGAGATAAACCCTGGCGCGCACCCAGCCACCTTATTGGGGTCGAGCAAGAAGCTGAATATCGCTTCTTTCGATGCGTTGATCTGTTCGGTTCCCTCGAAATGCATCGCTTAAGCCTCCATGGGCGTGAAACGGATCTTACCCCTCGGCAACTCCGTGCGCTTCGAGGATCTCATAGACCTTCCACGGCGTGATGGGGATATCCAGATGGGTGACGCCGAGATGGCTCAGCGCATCCACCACCGCGTTCGCAATAGCGGGCGGAGCGCCCACTGTCGCGGATTCGCCAACACCTTTCGCGCCGAATGGATGATGTGGCGACGGTGTTACTGTCTTGTCTGTCTCCCAGACGGGCGTCTCCATCGCGGTTGGCAACAGGTAGTCCATGAAGTTGCTCTGCTGGATGTTGCCAGCCTCATCGTAGGTGATCGCCTCGAAGAGCGCCGGAGCCATACCCATCGTCAGCCCGCCATGAATCTGCCCGTCAACGATCATCGGGTTGATGATGTTGCCGCAGTCATCCACGGCGACAAAGCGGCGAATCTTGACGGCGCCCGTGCCACGATCAATGTCTACGACGCAGATGTAGGCGCCAAATGGGAAGGTCAGATTGGGCGGGTCGTAGTAATCCACCGCCTCCAGGCCCGCCTCAACATCTTGCGGGAAGTTCGTGTATGCGGCGAAGGCGACATCTTTCATCGTCACCGAGCGCCCGGGTACGCCCTTCACCTGGAACTTATAGTCCACCCATTCGACATCGTCCGGGCTGACCTCCAGCAGATGCCCGGCGATCTTCTTCGCCTTCTCGCGAATCTTGCGTGAGGCGACCGCCGTTGCCGCGCCCGCCGTAGGTGTACTGCGGCTGGCATATGTGCCGAGGCCATAGGGAGCCGTGTCGGTGTCACCATGCTCGACGGTGATATTGTCGACTGGCAGGCCCAACTCCTCGGCGACGATCTGGGCGAAGGTAGTTTCGTGGCCCTGTCCCTGCGTCTGCACGCCGATACGCACGATGGCCGAGCCCGTAGGGTGGACACGAATCTCACAGCTATCGAACATCTTGATGCCAAGAATGTCGAAGGTATGTGACGGGCCAGCGCCGACGATTTCGGTGAACGTCGAGATGCCAATGCCCATCAGTTCGCCACGCGCGCGCTTCTCCGCCTGCTCCCGGCGCAGGCCAGCGTAGTCGATCTTATCCATCGCCTTTTGCAGCGCCGCGGGATAGTTGCCGCTATCGTATTCCCAGCCCGTAGCAGACTTATACGGGAAGGCGTCCGGCGGGATGAAGTTTTTCATGCGCACATCGGCAGGATCAAGCTGGAGTTTCTGCGCCAGTGTATCCACCATGCGCTCGATGGTATGCACCGCCTCCGTGACACGGAACGAGCAGCGATAGGCGACGCCGCCCGATGGCTTATTGGTGTAGACGCCATCCACCTCGACGTGGGCCGCATCCAGGGTATACGACCCGGTAATGATGCTGTATAACCCCGCCGGGAACTTCGACGGGTTGGCGGCGGCGTCGAACGCGCCGTGATCGGCAAGCGTCTTGACGCGCAGCGCCTGCATCGTGCCATCGCTCTTCGCCGCCAGTTCGGCGGTGATGTGATAGTCTCGTGCAAAACTGTCTGCCTGAAGATTCTCGGAACGATCCTCGATCCACTTGACGGGAAGCCCGGTGGTAATCGATGCGACGCTGGCGATGACATAGCCGGGATAGACCGGCACTTTCCCACCGAAGCCTCCCCCAATATCGGGCGAGACGATCCGGATCTTATGTTCGGGTATGCCCGTCACCAAGGAGTACACCGTGCGAATGGCATGTGGCGCCTGGGTCGTCATATAGACGGTCAGCTTGCCCTCGACTTTGTCGAACGAGGCGACGCATCCGCACGTCTCAATTGAACAGACGTGAATGCGCGGGATATAGAGATCCTGCTTGACGACGACGTCGGCGCTCTGGAATATCTGGTCAGTGCGGGCCGCGTCTCCGGCCTCCCAGTGCCAGATATGATTCGTCTTTTCATCGCGGTCTGGCCGAACCAGTGGCGATTCGGGTTCAAGTGCTTTGAACGGGTCGATGACTGGCGGCAGCGGCTCGTAATCCACCTCGACGAGCGCGACTCCATCGGCGGCGATGTAGCGCTCCGTCGCGACGACCGCGGCAACCTCCTGTGCCTGATAGACGACCCGGTCCACCGGGAGCACCATCTGCTTATCGCTCATCAGCGTCGGCATCCAGGCCAGCCCCGCCGCATCCAGATCTTTGCCGGTAATAACCGCCAGCACGCCAGGCAACGCAAGCGCTTTGCTCGCGTCAATGCTTTTGATCGTCGCGTGCGCGTAGGGGCTGCGCACGATGTCCATATACACCATGCCAGGGAGCTTGATATCGTCGATGTAGCGGCCCTTGCCGCGCAAGAAGCGGGCATCCTCTTTGCGCTTGACACTCTGGCCCATGCCGCCAATCGCTGCCGCGTCCGTACTCATCGAACCGCCTCCGCTTCTGTCACTGTTGGGGCTTGCGTAGGAGCCGCCTGCTCCTCGCGCATCTTCTTGGCGGCATATTGAATCGATTTGACGATATTGACGTAGCCCGTGCAACGGCAAAGATTACCTGAGATTGCCCGGCGAATCTCTTCATCAGTGGGATTGGGGTTATCTTTGAGGAATGCAACGGAGGTCATCATCATCCCCGGCGTGCAAAAGCCGCACTGCAGGCCATGCTCCTCGAAGAACCCTTCTTGAATCGGATGCAGTTTGCCACCTTGTTCGAGACCCTCGACCGTGCTGATCTCGGCGCCGTCCACCTGAACAGCAAATAGCGTGCATGATTTGGCCGGTGTGCCGTTGACCAGCACAGTGCATGCTCCGCAACTTGTGGTATCGCAACCGATATGCGTGCCGGTGAGGTTCGCCACCTCGCGAATGAAATGGACAAGCAGTAGCCGGGGTTCGATGTCAGCCGCATAGGGCTGCCCGTTGATGGTTATGGTGACATGCTGAGTCATTGTCCACCTCCCGCCTGGGCGCGCTGAACCGCAAGCCGCAATGCCCGCGCGGTCAACGTCCGCAAAATGGAGCGCTTATAGTCCGCTGGCCCGTGTAGATCTGTGACTGGTTCAGCCGCCGCCGAAGCCAGTCTGGCAGCCTCGCGCACGGTTGCCTCATCGGGCTGCTTACCAACGAGATACGCCTCCGCCTGTCGGGCGCGAATCGCGGTCGGGCCGACATTGGTAAGGCCGATGCCTGCGCGACTACAGACCCCGCCATCAAGGGTAATCATGACGCCTACCGCGGCAATGGCATAATCGCCGACTTTGCGTTCGAGTTTTATATATGCTGACCCAGTATGAGGCAGAGGCCGGGGGACGCGAATATCAGTCAACACCTCATCAGGTCGCAAGGCGGTCTCCATCGTGTCTACCAGAAAATCATCCAGCGACATGGTGCGAGTTCCGCGTGGACTCTGGGCCGTGACATGCGTTCCCATAGCAAGAAGCATAGCGGGGTGGTCGTTCGCGGGATCGGCGTGCGCTACGTTACCACCCACGGTAGCGAAGTTGCGCACCAACGGATCGGCGACAACAGAGCTTGCCTCGTAGATACCAGGATATCGTGTCTGTATCAGTGGAGACTGTTCCAGTTGAGACTCTCGCACCATGGCGCCAATAACCAGCGAGCCATCCTGCTCTTGGAGGACACTCAATCCTGGGACATTGCGGAGGTCGATCAGATACGCCGGGGATGCAAGGCGGAGCTTCATCAGAGGTATCAGGCTCTGGCCGCCTGCCAGAATCTTCGCGTCGCCCTCATGTTGTCGCAACAGATTCCACACTTCGGGCAAGCTGCTGGGGGCAAAGTAGGTGAAGTCATCCGGAATCACTGCCAGCCTCCTTTAAGCCCGAGCCACATCACTATGTGCAGCCAACGGACGCTGGATAGCCAAACAAGATACACGTTACTTCATGCGCAACAATCACACGCATGCGCACTGCCAACGAACTGGTTGCAAGGCGTTTTGCCAGGTGGCGTATACAGCCCCAACATCGCACTACACGGTTTGCGCTACACAACGTTATCACCTATGAGTTGTCTACGGAGTAGGTGACAAAGACCGCGCATGAGCCAGCAACGATATACCTGCGCCGAACGCACATCCAGAGCGGGGGTCTCAGGATTGTGCAAGGCCATTTGCCAATACTATATGTTCGGAAGTTCTGGCGCGTCAAATGAGCAGCGCATAACGGCTCCGCAATTTTTCAACGCGACTTTGCCTGGAGCAAGCAACTTATATCTGTCAGGTAGCAATTATGTCATGAAACGGCATTAACCGACATTTTCTCAGCAAGCTATGGGAAATGTGTGGCAGGCCCGAATCGGGCAATAGAAATTCATAGTGACGGGAATATGACAATGCCCCATACGCGCGTGAAGAACGTAGGGGGCAATTCGTAACCATCACCGAGCGATGCGCGATCTGCCGTCTGTCTCTACGGCACAAATCCTGGGATGACCCGCGAAGGAGCAGGGTTGGCAGGCGCAGAGCTTGCCACTGGAATTTGTCTTTCTTCGAGAATTTGCGCTTCCTCAGCGGATGGACTCACCTCGACAACATGGCGCTTGAGCATGTATCCGACACCAGGCGATGTCAGAATGAACTGGGGCTTACCAGGCACGGGCTCGATCTTTTCGCGCAGATGGCGAATGTGCGCCTTCACCAGATAGTTGTCACCAGATTCGCCAAATCCCCAGACATGCACCACGATCTGGTCGAGCGTACAGATATCGTTGGCATTCGCCGCGAGCAGGTGCAACAATCGGCTCTCTGTCGGCGTCAGGCGAACCACTTTGCCATCACGCACGACCTCGTGCCGGACGGTATCCACGCGAAGCGGACCAACGTCAATGATTGTTGACGGATTGCGCACCAGCGTCGAACGGACGCGACGACTCAACGCGCGCAGATGCGCGAGCAATTGTCGTGGGAGAAAGGGCTTTGCGAGGAAGCTATCCGCCCCACTTTCGAGGTATGCCGACTCGGCATCTTCACCATTTGTCGTGGTAAACACGAGCACAAGCGCATCATGTGCATCACGCATCTCACGACACATGGCTAGCGGATCGTTACCGTGATTCTCTGGGTCAATAATGACAACATCTGGTCGCTTGTCAAGCCAAACTTGTCTTGCACGCTCGTGGGTAAAGGCATGGTGAACTTCGTAACCACGAGTTCGTAACCAGCCTGTTACCATCTCAACCATGTCGCGATCGCTGTCCACCACCAACAGCTTCATCTCACCCTCCACTGCGGTCGCTTGCTAACTAGCTATACTTCATGGACGTACATCCTGTTCTCGGAAGGCTTCCATGCCTAGACAACGTCATGGAGCGAGTTGCCCAGGGTGCGCTGGAATGTCGAAGGTGAATGGGAAAACGTGCTCAATGCTCCCGCGGGAATGCAAGAGCTGATGCTGATTCCAGGAAGCGGCGTTGCGTCTGGCATCTGAGGGCGATTCTAGAACCCACCGCACAACATAGTGTCTCACCGAGGACATCGACACCGGTGACGTTGGGGGAAGAACCTAGGGCAGGCACATTTCCTCATCCACTATGTTATAACGGACAAGCGCCCACATAGCCACACACTGGGAACTGTATGCGACGGACTTCACACAAATTAGTCCTGTTTGCGTATCTGGTTCAGCTTCCAGCTCATACACGGTGGAGAGCCGGATGTTGCTTCCGAGCGGAGAATCATCGGTCAAGGATCTACGAGGGACATGAACTACACGCACGACGGTTCATCAACCGGGAAAAACACGCTTTCACGCCCCGCCTTTGCCTGTAAGCATGACCGGGACGGTCAGGACCATCAGCTTGAAGTCGTATACCAGCGACTGCGTCTCAAGGTAATTGATGTCTTGGTCAATCATCTCCTCGAAGGTCACCCGGCCGCGTCCAAATACTTGCCAAGTACCCGTCAGGCCGGGTTTGCCAGCCAGGCGTAGGAAATGTCGCGCACTGTAGCGCCTGATCTCGTACTCAACCGGAGGACGAGGGCCGACGATTGACATATCGCCCTTCAATATATTCCACAATTGGGGTAGTTCGTCAATACTTGTTTTGCGTATGAACCTGCCCACCCGTGTAACTCGTGAGTCGTCACCCAGCTTATATGGCATGTTCTTATCATCACGATTGAGCTCGCCTGATCCATCCATAAAGGTAGCAGTAGCTTTTTCATGCACATCGCTGGCGACGTTCTGGTACATTGACCGGAACTTGTAAAACGCAAATTTCGTGCCGTTGACCCCATAACGTGTTTGTCTGTAGATCGCCGGGCCAGGTGAGTCAAGGCGGATGATAATCGCCGTCACGAGCATGACCACGCTAATAGGGATCAGCGCGATTACTGTGAGCACGACATCCGTTGCGCGCTTGAGGCGCAGATAGCGTCCCTCAATGCGAATGTCATCTCTGACCAAAACTTCCTGGGCGACCATAGCAACCCTCCGTTGTCCGCACCCTCACATCACGTTCCCATCACGGTTCATACACAATTCAGTCTGCACGCCTGGGGTGAAGAACGTGTATGCACAGGGTGGTGATTTGTGTGCTCGTTCGGCTGAGGAGTAGAGGGCATAACACCAGCCATATGACACGGTAAGCGTTCCTGCACAGGCTGGTTGTGAGGGTTACCACAATTGCACAGCGCCAAGTACCCACATGCGCTTGGCCTTACGGTAGCCTAGTGGAGAACGGCGTAGATGCATGGCACTCCACCACCTCCATGCATCTACGTCGTCTCGAAAAAGTGTGATGTGGTGAATTGGGGGTTGCAACGCATGGCGGTTCCACTAGTTGATCTCAAAGCGCAATATCAGACCATCAAGCCCGCGGTACTCGCGGCCATTGAGCGAGTGCTCGATGGGATGTCACTTTACCTTGGTCCAGAGCAACTGACGTTCGAGCGCGAGTTCGCCCAGTATTGCGAAAGTCTCGACAGCGTGAGTGTCTCCAATGGTACCGACGCGCTCGCGTTGGCGCTACGCGCGTGCGAGATTGGGCCGGGTGATGAAATCATTACGGTGGCCAATACCTTCATCGCCACCGTCGAAGCCATCGCAATGGTAGGGGCAACCCCCGTTTTTGTCGATATCGACCCCGATACCTATACCATGGATTGGCGTGAGATCGAGCGCGTCATAACCCCGAAGACACGGGCCATCATGCCGGTACACCTCTTTGGGCATCCTGCTGACATGGACCCAATCCTCGAAATCGCCCGCAAGCATGGGCTGCGCGTCATCGAGGACGCATCACAGGCGCACGGCGCTACCTACAAGGGACGTCCCATCGGTGGCATCGGCGATATTGGCTGCTTCAGCCTGTATTGCAGCAAGACTCTCGGCGCGTATGGCGAGGCTGGCGTCTGCGTCACCAACGACCCTGACCTGGCTGAGCGGATGCGCGTGGTGCGCGATCACGGTTCGCGTGTCCGCTACGAGCATGAGGTCATGGGCGCCAACTGGCGCATGGACGAGATACAGGCGGCGGTCCTACGGATCAAACTCCCGCACCTGGATCACTGGAATGAGACGCGGCGGGAACATGCGGCGTCCTACACCGAGAAACTGGCCGACGTTGTCGCATCGACACCGGAGACGGAGTCATGGGCGCAACACGCCTTTTATGTGTATGTCATCGAGGTACCAAACCGCGATCGCGTGCGCAATCTGCTCAACGAGCGTGGCATTCTGACCGGCGTCCATTATCCGATCCCGCTCCATCTTCAGCCCGCCTGCCAGAAGTACGGATTCAAGGCTGGTCCGCTCCCAGTCACCGAGGCAGCCGCCGAGCGCATTCTCTCCCTTCCTATGTACGCGGAACTGACCAACGAGCAGATCCAGCAGGTGTGCGACGCCCTGGTTGATGTGTTGACCCCAACACCGACCCATTGATGATGCGAAAAGACCGCAATGCG
This sequence comes from Ktedonobacterales bacterium, assembly GCA_025928125.1. Lineage (GTDB taxonomy): Bacteria > Chloroflexota > Ktedonobacteria > Ktedonobacterales > JADMIN01 > DAHUXT01. The sequence continues at coordinate 1,756 of JAICKD010000062.1, read as the reverse complement.
ATACGGCGGCGATGACGATCTCGGCGAAACAGGCCGAATGAGTGAATGAGGATGGTGCTTAGATGATGCAGCAATTGCGATTCGGATTGATTGGCCTGGGATATTGGGGTCCAAAGCTCGCGCGCAATCTCGAATCACTCCCCCAGGCGTCGCTGGAGATCGTCGCCGATCTGAATCCGCTGGCTTTGAAAAAGGCGAAAGGCGAGCGCCCCTGGATTACGATCACCGACCGGATCGACGATGTCTTCACCTCGAACGTCGACGCCGTCGTTATCGCCACCCCGGTTTCCACTCACTTCGAGTTGGCGAAGCAGGCGCTGCTCCATGGCAAACATGTGCTCGTGGAAAAGCCCCTGACAGCATGCGTCGCCGAGGCGGAAGAGCTCATCTCGCTGGCAGAGCAGGAAAACCTGATCCTGATGGTGGGCCATACTTTCCAGTACAGTCCGGCCGTCAAGGAGCTACGTCAGTTGATTCAGGACGGCGAACTTGGCGAGATCTACTGCGTCGAAATTGAGCGACTCAATCTCGGGCTGTTCCGCAGCGATATCGATGTCATCTGGGATCTCGCTCCGCATGACGCCTCCATCTTGCTGTCCTTGTTGGGTAAAGCGCCGACGCGGATCGAAGCCCACGCGCATGCGCATCTGCACCCCTCCATTTACGACGTTGCCCACTTGAATCTCGAATATGACAGTGGCACAACCGCACATATCCATGTCAGCTGGCTGCACCCAGACAAAGTGCGGCGGGTGACGGTAATCGGCGACAAGCGCATGGCGATATATGACGATACCAACCCCGCCGAGATGCTCAAGATTTTCAATAAAGGCGCTGACCGCGGCGTTGATCCCATCGTCTCGTACCGCCATGGGGCGATCACGATCCCCCACATCGAGTGGATGGAACCGCTGCGCCTCGAGTGCGAAGACTTCGCGCGCTCGATTCGCACTGGCGAACAGCCTGAGGCCAACGGTCGCATCGGGCTTGAGGTCGTGCGATTGCTTACCGCAGCTCAGGCATCGCTCCGCGGACGGCAGCAAATCGCGTAACTCGCTGTACGAGTAGTCGCAAGCGCAGGAGGCACGGTTTTGGAGGTTTCTGTGCAGGGGATCAGCCAGCCTCTGTCTGCTCACGCTCCGAGCGGCACTGGGTTCTATACTGACGAGCGCTGGCTGGACCTGATCCAGTCAATCTATGGTTACACCGTAACGCGGCTGGAGGTACGTGGGAGCAATGGCGCGCTACGGGGCTATCTGCCCGTGTGCGCCCTGAGTAGCCCCCTCACCGGGCGTCGGATCGTCTCCCTCCCATTTTCCGATATTTGCCCGATGGTTGCCGCCGACAGCGCGACCGCTCACCAGTTAGTTGATCAAGCCGTTGAGCTCGGAAAACGGCATCGCGCGCGCTATGTCGAGATGCGCACAGGCTCGTCGGCGCTGCTCGACGGGCGCGACGATTTCATCGCCGCCGACAACTATGTCAGCTGGCGGCTGCCGCTGGCAGCTGGTGAAGCGAGCATCTGGTCGGGGGTGCAGAAACCCGTGCAGCGTCAGGTGAAGAAGTCGCGCAAGATGGATGTCACCATCCGCTTCGCCCAGCAGCGCGAAGACATGGATATATACCACCGGTTGCACGTCGGCACGCGCTCGGGCAAACACGGCATGCCAGCACAGCCACGCGCCTTCTTTCACGGCCTTTGGGACCGTTTCGGCGCTGATGGCACGTTGCAAGTGCTCTTTGCCGAGCATGAGGG
>JAICKD010000280.1 GCA_025928125.1 Ktedonobacterales bacterium | reverse complement strand
GTAGAGCGTCTCGCCCGCCGATTGGACGCGCACGACCTGATGGCCCGATGTCTCACCCGGCGCGGGCAGGATATCGATTCCCTCGGCTAGCTGCTCTGGCCCCTCGACCAGATGCAGCATGCCTCGTTCGTGAAGCACGCCGAGTGTCCGCGCCTCCAGCGACGTGGGATCCTGCAGCGCGGTCTGCGTCTCGGCGTCCGACCAGTCGGCGGCGCCCAGGTAATAGCGCGCGTGCGGGTAGGTGGGAGCGTAGCCGCCATCGGCGGGTGATGTTGTACCGGCGAAGTGGTCCCAGTGGGCATGCGTAATGACCATGTGGGTGATGTCCTCCGGCTGGACTCCCAGGTTCGCAAGCTGATCGGGGATCGAGGGAGGCGGCGTATAGTCGGGCAGGGCGTACTGCGAGTCAGGCTCCATCGTCGCCCGGTAGTCGTTGGCGTCCACCAGCACTCTTGCACCCTGATGCTCGATATAGACACTCAGGCTTGGGCAAATATCTGGCCGCTCGAAGAGGTCAGCGTAGTTCGGACGCCACAGCTCTTCGGGGACTTCCAGCTCTCGCGCCAGTATCAGGCGCATATCGCCCGCGTTGATGAGGGTCACGCGCGCCTCGCCCACGCGCACCGTCGTCATGTCGTCCTGCATCGCTGCCTCCATCTGGCCCGTCTCGCTCATCCATACTGACTCGGCTATAAACATGATACATGATGGCCCAATGCCGCTTATCTTGCCGAGGCTGTCTTCGCCGCTACACTACCGCGATGCGCGCGCATCGCCAGCACTATCGCGAACGCCAGCGCCACCGCCAGCGAACATGCGCCCGCGATGAACGGCAGTGTCAGCGAGACACGCGAAAGCGCCGCGCCGGTAATCGGGCCGACAAACCATGAGAGTTGCGCGGGCAACAATGAGAAAGTGAGGATAGGCGCGCGCCGCTCCTCCGGCGAGAGCAACGCCAGCAGCGCAAGCACCGTCGTACCGATGCCGCCCTGGAAGAGGCCCATGCCGACAATCGTGAGTTGCAGCGGAAAGAGCGAGTGGGCCAGTGCGGCGACCGTGAGACCTACCATAATCCCCGTCAGGCAGATGGGCAGCACAATCCAGCGTCCGGCAGTATCGCCGATGCGCCCCCAGATCGGCGTCATGATTGCCATCGCGATGCCCGCCAGCGTCAGCGTCAGGCCGATCACCCCCGCTAGCTCGCGCGGATCGCCGGTATACCACTTCTGCAGTAGAATCGGGATGAAGGGCGAGGCGAGCGAGTAGCCATACATCGCCAGGAAGTAGAGGATGAACAGCCGCAGCACAATCGGCGACGAGACAATCGCATGCACCGCCGCCCGCAGCATTCGCCTCACCGTCTCGCCCGTGCGGGACTTGTGAAGCTCCTCGCGCACGATGATCGTCAGGACCAGCCCCATGAGCGCCGAGAGGCCCGCGTCAACCCCCAGCAGCGCGCGGATGCCAGGCCCTTGCGCGATCAATCCGCCGAAGAACGGGCCAATGGATGAGCCAATCGGGAAGCCCGCGCTGGCGATACCCACCGCCATGCCGAGGCGCTTGCGCGGCGTGACATCTGCCAGCATCGCCAGCATCACGCCGGTGTTGCCCAGCACGAAGCCGCTGAAAAGCTGCGCCACCGCCAGCACCCAGACGTTGGGCGCCAGCGCGGCGACACTGAACATGATGCCCTCGACGTAGGCGCTTCGCACGATGATGAGCTTTCGGCTGTATCGGTCAGCCCAGACGCCCCAGAACGGAAGGAGCGGCAGCCCGATGACGAAGCCCAGCGCCGCCAGCACGCCCGTCCAGGTGGGGATGTTAGCGGCAGGCACGCCCAGTTGTTGCAGATAAAGTGGCCGGAAGGCGTTGAGGTGTCCAAAAGCCTGCGATTCGACGACGCCCGCCATGGTGAAGACCAGCAGCAACACGACCCAGTGGTTCGCGTGACGCTGCGGCTTCCCTGCCGTCGCGTCACTCTGCTCGTCTGCGCTGGCCGTTTCAAGTGTCATGAAGTAGTGTCCCTGTCCGCTGTATATCCCATCCGCTGCGATGGGCGCATCCCATTGTAAAGCAACCTCCAAATCGAAAGCTACTGACTAGGAGTTGCCGCGCTGACAGAGAGAATCAGGCGAGCACTGCCGTATATTGCAGCAGGAATGGTTATGGCTAGTGGTAAGCGCATAGGGTCTGCATGCGGGAAAGGATCAGCGCACAATGTTCCATGCCAATAGTATTGCGCCGCAGCGCGGGCGATCTGTGTTGTGGCTGCTGCCGCTGTTGAGCCTGACGCTGGCTACGCTGGCCTGCGGCATGAGCCTCGGCTCGCATATTGGCTATCAGCCCCCGCCCGTGACCCATCTCCCCGCTTCGCAACTTCGCCTGGCGATCCAGATCACGAGCCAGTACGCCAACTATAGCGCCACTAGCAATCCCAACGCTTACATCAACATCGGGGTCTTCGACGCTACGAATGCGGAGTTCTCGCTTCCTGAGAACGCGCAGATACGTTGCAACGGAAAAGCGATCACACGAAGCTCCCCGACGCCGGGAAATAATCTCTCCTTTTCGTGTCCGCGCCAGCAGCCAGGTGGCACTTATCGCATCGCCTATACTGACGAGCATGGCGCGACGACAACTATAACGGTTCCGGTCCCCACGGGTACGTTCGCCATCCTCTCGCCACGCGCGGGAGCATCCGTGCCGATCCCTACCAATGGCGCGTTCACTGTGCGCTACACGCTGCCCACCCCGCCACCGAACGGAAGCGTCGCTGTGAACAATGTGACGGTCGCGTGTAACGTCTCACCCCCGGAGCCGTGTGGCGCCGTCTATGGCAATCTCCAACCCAGCGCTGCCCCGACGCCTACTTTCCCCGAGCCATCGCCGACGGTTGTGGTGACGCAGCAAGGCGACACGGGAACGGTGGTCTTGACGGGCGATTATAGCCAGTTCCGGCCCGCCAAAGGCATTCTCTCGCTTTCTGTGGAGGCGCATGTAACGCCGGATCAGGGAGACTTCGCCGCCGTCTCAGTCATCTATTCCGATATGCTGCAGTCGTACTTCACCTGGACGCGCTGACAGGAGCGGAGCCTCATGAACAACAAGCGTCTTCGGGTTGGCCGTGGTCGGCGGCTCCTGCTCTAGCTGCTGCCGCCACTGAGCCTGGTGCTGGTGGGTATGGCCTGTTCCGCCTCAGGGCCAGGCCGACCTCCACCTGTCACGCATCTGCCAGCCGCGCAGTTGCGGCTGATGATCCGGATCACTGGGCAATATGGCGACGCGTCCACCGTGCAGACGCAGATCGATATCGTGGATGCGCACAGTGGTCAGGTTTTCTCCCTGGCCGACAAGGCGCGCCTGACCTGCAATGGCGGCGATGTAAAACCTAACTACCCAAACGACGTGATTCGGACATGCCTGCGTCAACCGCCTGGTGGCGCGTACAACTTCACGTTTACCGACGAATACGGCGCAACAACAACCGTCGTCGTACCTGTGCCAAATGGTCAGTTCGCGATTCTCTCGCCACGCGATGGCTCAACAGTGCATATCCCCAGGGATGGCGCGCTCGCCGTACATTTCACCCTTCCTATTCCGCCGCCGCATAGCAGCATCACGCAGTTCTACGTGACGGCGCTGTGCCAGTCAACACCCAGCACTACATGTTACTCAGTCGGAAATAGCTACATCGTGGAGCCGACCCCAACGCCACTCGTGGGGGTTCCCACCGCGACGGCCTTCCCGGCCACATTCCCGCCTACCCCGACACCGAGCAGCAGCAACCCCACCGCGACGGCCTACGAGAATCGTGGGCCGCCCACACCAACACCGCCGCCAGGGTCTACGCCGACAGTGCCATATTACGACGGGACGGTGACGCAGACCGGAGGTTCAGGAGCAGTTGCGCTGGTTGGCGACTTCACGCAGTATCGGCCAGGCACAGGCTCCATCGTACTCAGTATCACGGAACAGATCGCGCCCGACCCTGGCGCCTTCGCCTCGGTCTCGGTCAGGATGGACGGCAACACGACCGCCAATATCACCTGGGCGCGGTGATGCCACGGCGCCGTATTCCAGCCTGCGCCCCCGCAGTCTGCGGTACAATAGAGCGGAGAATCTCGCTCCCCCTCTACTGCGAGGAGAGGGGCTGGGGGTGAGGTCGTTTCCAGGGGGCCGTATCACATGCCAATCCGCCAGTTGCCACGAGATGTCGCCGCCAAGATCGCCGCCGGTGAGGTGGTCGAGCGGCCAGCGTCGGTGGTGAAAGAGCTGATCGAGAACGCGCTGGATGCCGAAGCGCGCACCATTCGGCTGGAAATCGCCGGGGGCGGCCTCGATCTGATTCGCGTTAGCGACGATGGCAACGGCATCGCGGCGGACGATATGCCGCTGGCGTTCGCGCGCCACGCCACCAGCAAGATCGGCGCGCTCTCCGACCTCGAACATATCGAAACTCTCGGCTTTCGCGGCGAGGCGCTGGCCAGTATCGCCGCCGTCGCGCGCGTCACGCTGCTTAGCCGTCCGCGCGAAGCCACTGCCGGGGCGCAGGTGAGCGTGGATGAGGGTGAACTGGGACAGGTAACGCCCGCTGGCGCGCCCGCCGGGACCACCATCACCATTCGCGGCCTGTTCGCATCCGTCCCCGCGCGCCTCAAGTTCCTCAAGACGCGCGCCACCGAGACCGCCCACTGTCTGCGCCTGCTGGAGCAGTACGCGCTGGCGTGGCCCGGCGTTCGCTTTACCGCTATCAGTGAGGGGCGGCAGGTCTTCAGCACGCCTGGCGATGGCAGGCTGCTGAGCGCTATCGTTGCCGTCTATGGGCTGCGAGTCGCCGAGCAGATGGTTGCGCTGGATGAGGATGCCGACGCCGAGCAGCCACAGGAGAACGCAGCCAGCGAGCGCCCCCAGGTCAGCGGCTATGTCAGCCGTCCCTCATGCTACAAGGCGACGCGCCAGTTCATCTCGTTCTTCGTCAATGGTCGCTGGGTGCAGAGCCGCACGCTCAACTATGCCGTCGAGGAGGCCTATCACTCGCTGCTGCTGGCTGGCAGGCATCCTATCGCGGTCATCAATATCGCGCTCGATCCGGCGGAGATGGATGTCAACGTGCATCCCGCCAAGACGGAGGTGCGCTTCCTGCGCGAGCGGCTGGTCTACGCCGCCGTGCAGCGGGCAGTGCGCGCGGCGGTCCTCGCCACCGCCGAGACGCCGCAGCTCTCCGGGCGAGCATTCACAGCCCCTGCGTGGCCGTCGTCTGACTCACCGTTCGCGTCGCAGGATGGCGCGCACCCTGACTCGCCATCGGCAGCATCAGCCGCGCCCGACTCACTCTGGCGCGGTGCGGGCATTGCGGCGGGCCAGTCGGTGGCGCGTGGCGCGGCGGGCGGGTTCGCGGTACCCGGTGTCGCGGCGGAGGGCGCGGTCGGTGGCAAGAAGCTCCCGGCGC
>JAICKD010000258.1 GCA_025928125.1 Ktedonobacterales bacterium | reverse complement strand
GCATACCACCTTATTTCACTTCACCACGCGGAAGGACAGATGCGTTGCGCCCGGCGTTTCCATCACGCGCAGGCGCTCCAGGTGGATCGGCGCCGAACCGATGTGGTCGAAGAGGCGCACGCCCTCGCCCAGCAGCACATTGGCGATATTCATATGGAACTCGTCGAGCAGCCCCGCCTTCAGCGCTTGCTGGACCGCGCTGCCGCCGTGCAGGGCGACGTATTTCTCGCCCGCGATTTCCTGCGCCTTCGCAACAGCGCTTTCGATACCATCCGTGACGAAGTAGTACTGCGTCTTGCCCTTTTTCACCGGCTCGCGTGGCTGCGATTGCATCACGATCACCGGCCACTCGGGCGCCGTGCCATCGGGGAAGACCCACCCCTCGTCGCCATCGATCATATCGAAGCTTCTGTGGCCCATGATGACCGCGCCGCAGTCGTTGAGCGAGTCGCCCATAATCTCGTGCAGGCGTTCCCAGGCGTCCGAAAACCATGCGAACACCTCGGTGACATCATCGTTTTTGCCCGCGATGTATCCGTCGAGCGAGACCGAGAGGCCGAACATGACTTTGCCCATGGTGCGCTCCTAATCGTGATCGTGGTGGTTGCGATTGATTGCCCGTTCGCTATCCGCGATCTGGCTCATAGCGCAGGGCGACGACCCCACTCTTGAGCGTCCTTGACTCCAGCAGCTTCAGCGGAAACGAGCGGGTGACGTTGGCGAACAGGGGTTTGCCCTGGCCCAGCACCGTCGGATTGATGTCGATGCGATACTCGTCGATCAGGTCAAGCTGCATGAATGTCTGCGCCAGCGCGACGCTGCCGAGAAACCAGATGTCTTTGCCAGGCTGCTGCTTGATGGTGTTGATTTCGTCGGCGATGTTGTCCTTGATCAGCACCGTGTTCTGGGCGTCGCCCCAGGCGACGCGATCCAGCGTGCGCGAGACGACGATTTTGGTCGAGTCCTCCAGAAAGCGAGCATGTTCGAGTTCGTAGGGAGTGCTTTCTGGGTTGCCCGGCACGGTCAGCCAGTAGCCCGCCATCCCCTCATACGTCCGGCGTCCCCAGATGACAGCGTCGGTGATGGCGTGCATGGAATGGGCATATTCCTCGAGCTCGCGATCATAGGAAATCCAGTCCAATTCATCGTTCGGCCCCGCCGCGAGTCCGTCCAGCGAGAGATGTATCATCGAGATGACTTTCCGCACAGTGCTCTCCTCCCTACGTGTCGTGATTATCAACTGACACAGCATACCCCACAGATGCGAAAACGCCTTCTTCCATCTTGCGCTTTTCCCGTACAGGCGCCAGGCTCGCTGGCTAGGCCAGCAGCTTGTCGAGCAGGGCGATGAAGTTCTCCACGCCATCCTCGGCGGCAATTCCTACTCATCGAGCAACTGATCGTATTTACAACAGTATTGATCATAGGCAGACCCACAAAATGGCATGGGTATTACATCTATTTTACGAGAAATAACATCAGTGTTGACAGAGCGGCCCGCTTCTTGTATATTTGACCCGTCACATGGGAAAGGAGGGCAGAGAAACCGAACGTCTCTTTCGCGATACCTAAGCGCAAACGTATTGTTCCCTCAATGATTGAGCATCATAGCAGAAGGAGAGAACTCAATGGCTAGGTTTCGGTTAGACACGGATACATTGCTGCAATTTCTCCTTGACGCGGTCAGCTCTTTACGACAAGGGCTGCTGGTGCGCGTAGGCCTGGCATGTGTGGTGGGAACAGCAGCCGTCTTTGCTCTCAATGCAACGATTGTTTTGGCGGCTTCGACTAACTGCATAGGTGCCGACGGACATAGTCATCCTTCATCTTCAGAAGCTGGGTACTGGTATACTCAAGTCCAAACGGGCTCCTCTGCAGCAAGCTACACCTACAATACTCAAGGCGGAAAAGCAAACCTCACTACTTGGGGTAATCCCCTCAACCAATGACCCGTCCGTTCAGCATGTTCTTGTCGCCTTAGGCTCACTTGAACAGACCAATCCCAACCATTGCAAGGCGATTGCCAAAGGGTATCCAGGATGTTGGATTCAGGTCGGTTGGATAACCGGGCAAGATGCTACATGCACAGGTTCTGGGACTACTGGCACTGCTATTGACGTGTTTGTTGAGATATTTGACGACTCAGGTAGCCCTTGCCTAGAAGGGAATTTCGGCGCAGCGACTTCTGACGCGTCCTATGATGCTCGATATTACTCGCTCGTCGGGTCACTGCACCGTTATCAAGCTTACTACCAGCCGAACAACTCTTCAACCATTCAGGTTCTTGCATATGGCGATTTCACTGATCAGAAGACAGCGGAACTTGCGTGGGGAGAAGTTCGCGCTCCTACCGATGTAACTGCTCCTCACTGTCCAGTGTTGGGTCAAAATACCATAGGGAACTGGAACTTTGTCGGCAACACGGCATCGAATTCGTTTGCGAGTGAAGTGCAACTCTATACCGGTTCCTGGGCTGATTGGACGACGAGTGTCGCCAACCCTACAACAACAACCGTAAACGCTCCTTATATCCTTCAGCCGACCTCTAACTTCACAACTGATTTCTCCCGATGGATGAACGGAGGATCATGAAACACCAAGTAGTATGAGATGGGTGAGACAACAGTGATCCGAAATGTTCCGAATAGGAGGTTTGAAGATGCGCACAAGCATTCGACGATCACGTGCCACTCGTTCTAACAAGAAGCGCGTTCATTCTGCGTCGGCGCATTGGGATATCGGGATAGCAACCCTTCTAGTGCTTGTGCTAGCTATAGTCATCATCAGCAAAGGGAATGGGGTCAGTGCATCAGACGTATCAGCCACGAATACAAGCGCACTACATCCCAGCTCACCAGAAGTGCATATCGTCATTGACCTGCACAATCCGCAGTTGCATCCCCGACAGCTTGCCTACGACCCCCAACGCCATGGGATCTGGTTTTGGACCTCGCTGCTCAAAGGAGATGCCGGATGCGACAATCAAGTCTATTTCTATGACATCCAGCAGCGGAGCTTAAAATCCTGGCCCATTTACTCGGGAGATTGGTCGTCTCAGTTCTTGTCTGATCTCGCGGTGGCTCCCAACGGAGATGTATGGATTGGCTGGAACTATAATCTTGTCCGCTTCCAGCCAAGTACAGGAAGCTCCACAAGGTATGTGTTGCCTACCCAGCCCCATTACCCGCTCCCAGCTACGGTGATCGGTGACCTGCCAGCTGACCTTGGGATTTCTGATCTTGCTATCTCGAGCGATGGAACCGTCTGGATCGCACGGTACGCAGCGTTATCGTTGACAACATTCAACCCGACGACACAGGCTTTCCAGGAGTATCCACTACCTGCTACGGCGGGCGATCCCGCGAAGCTTGCCATCGGCCCGGATGGACACGTATTCTTTACGACGAATCTCTCCGCTGCCCACCCAGGGCATGCAGCTGAAATAACGGGCGAGTTCACGCCGGAGTCACATAGTGTGGTCGTGTATCCGCAGGGCAGCCAAGCATTAACCATCACTCCGAACGGCGATCTGTATACCGCGGGACCGACTTTGGACAGCAGCCAAGGGTCAAGCCTAGCACGCATGCCCGCATCCACGCGTGCAACAGCGCTGCTGCAACATGCCGTGCCGAGGTTCGAGCAGGCAACTATATCGCTGCCAGTTGCGGATCGCGCGCTGACAGCTGATCTGCATGGACGGGTATGGATGGCCGTTAGCGAAGAGCCGAAGATTGCCGTCTTCGATCCTGCTACTGGGACGTTGGAACAGTATAGCTATCCAGTAGCAAGCACGATACAGTATATGTCGCATCCATATGCGCCCGGTGCGTCGTCTGCTTCTCCAGCAGCCGCGATCCCGATTACGCCAATCGCCGCTATGGTGACCGACGATCAGGGGCATCTCTGGTTTATTTGTGACCTTTCGGATCAGATTGAAGAGGTTGTTGCATGAGGACACAGCTCAACGTGAGTCCTGTCATGCCCAGTTGCTCCGCCAACTATGCAGAGCGCGAACGCCGATTCTCTCGAAGGAAACCACGGTCAGTCGCGTGGCGCATTCTCGCTGGGATGTTGCTTCTAGTCGGTAGCATCGGCAGTCTCCTAGCTGGGTGTGGCGCTTCATCAAGCCCTGTGATGTCCAGAGCATCAGCGCCCCCTACACCTACAGACTTGGCGACGCTCTATGCTGGATTCGCGGCGGGCTACTTGATAGCGTTTCACGCTAGCGATGGTACGGTTCGCTGGAGAAACAAAGGCTATACCGCGTCACCCGTGAGCGCAGACGGGATTCTCTATACTAGCTCGGGCGCTGATCTAGTGGCACTGCGCCCCAATAGCGACGGTATCACTGAAGTCTGGCGCGCTCCGCTGGATAGCGGACTCGCGAACATACCGGTGCTCCGCGATGGCATTCTGTATGTAAACACCTCAGGACTCACTACCGACCATTCCGCTCCCAATGGCTCGGTTTATGCGGTCGATGCGCGCAGTGGGCATATTCTGTGGCGTTTTCAGACCCACGGCAGTATGTTCGGCGCGCCAGTAGTCACGGATGATGCGATCTATATCAGCGCAGATACAGCCAATGTGATGTCCACGCTCTTCGCCCTTCACCAGGCGGACGGCTCGGTTCTTTGGCGCGTGCAGCGAAGTGAGTACATATCGGGGCTGGCAGTTCTCGGTGGAACGCTCTATGTAGGAACAACAGGCCAATCTATCGCCGCGTTGCGAAGTACAGATGGCACGCAGATCTGGAGCTATCAGGCGCCTGGCTTCGTGAACTCGCTAGCGGTGAGTGACGCTGGTGTAGTCTATGTTGGTGCACGCGATAACGCGCTCGACGCCCTCCGAGCGAGTGACGGTATGCGGCTATGGACCTACCAGGCAGGCGGCTCCATAGTTACACCTGTCACCGTGCGCGATGGGCTTGTCTACGTCACATCCGAGAAAGGCTACGTTGCCACGCTGGACGCAGCGACCGGGAATGTTCGCTGGCGAACCTGTGTTGATAACGACACCTGTACGACACAAGGCGCTACGATTCGATTTTCAACGCCTCTGATCGCCAGCCAGACGATTTACGTGGGAGTCGCCTTTGTTGGTACTGGATTGTCGCATGGCGGTCTTGCTTCAGTAGCGGGGGGGATCTACGCCCTGGATGCGAATACTGGCCGGGTCAGCTGGCAGTACCAATCTGGCATAGTAGGAGGTGAATTAGGAACACCTGCGCTGGCAGATAGCTGATGAGATGTAACCCAGCCGGGCAAGGCCCGTGTTCCAGCCAATACCGATAAGCTCTGCAGCGCCTCAGGCTATTAGGACTTAGGCCAGCAGCTTTTCGAGCAAGGCGATGAAGTCAGTCACGCCATCCTCGGCGGCGATCTGCTCGGCGATGGCCTGGGCGCGCTTGCGATAAGATGGCTCTTCGAGCAGCGCGGCGATCTCCCGCGCGCCACGCTCCGCCGTGAAGGCGGGACGACGGAGCCAGCGGCCAGCGCCCACCCGCGCCAGTTGCGCGCCCGCGAAGAATTGGTCCACGCCCCACGGCACGACCAGCGCCGGAATACCCGCCCGCAGACTCTGCGCCACCGTCCCCATGCCGCCGTGATGAATCGCCGCCGCGCAGCGAGGATAGACCCGCGAGAACGGCGCAAAGCTCGCCGCGAAGACATCGTCGGGCAGCAGATGTGGCAGG
>JAICKD010000120.1 GCA_025928125.1 Ktedonobacterales bacterium | reverse complement strand
GTCATGGTTTCAGAGGAGGGATGTATGGATGCGCCGCGCAACGGCAGCACGTGTGAGTTCGCCAGGCGCCTGGCCGAGCGCCTCAAGGAATTGAACTGGAATCGTCGGGTTCTTGCTGAAAAAATGGATGTGAGCGTAGCCACGGTCGGGAACTGGCTACGCGGACTATGCTTCCCTGAAATTGGCTCGCGCGATAGGCTGTGCAAACTGCTGGGGATGTCCGCGAAACAACTGCGTCTGCCACCGTTTAATGAAGAGAACTAGGTGCGCGCGGAGCGGCATCCGTCATAGACGCGCTATCTGGCAATCATGCCCAACTGGTGCGGGGTCAGCAGCCAGAGCAATGTGGCGCTGCCCGCCAGTTGTTTGGCGGCGTGGTCCGGGTCGGGCGTTTCATCGGGCAGATCGAGCGCGCAGCACGCGCCCTTTTTCATCCGCACCTGCGCATCGCCACGGGCGACGATTAACCGCCCAATCAGTGCGCTGAAGTCTGGGTCGTGTCCGACCAACATTAGCCCGCGCGCCTCGGTGAAGATCGTGAGCAGGCCAGCGAGCTGCGCCAACCCGAAGCCAGGGGAGAGCGCTTCCTGCTCTTTAACCTGTAGGTCGAAGGCATTGCCGACAATCTCGGCGGTCTGGCGCGCGCGCACCAGTGGACTGGTCACCAGCGTGTCAAGTGCGGGGTCCAGCGCCTTCAGGCCAGCCGCCGCTGCCTGCATCGTCCGCTCGCCCTTCTGGGTCAGTGGGCGCAGGTAATCATCGGCGGTCCAGTTGTCGCGGTTGCCAGCGGGACCATGGCGCAACAGATAGAGTCGCATCTCTTTCTCTTCCTACATGTGTGACATGCGTGCGCTATCAAGGCTCCCCATCGCGGGGATCTTCGATGCCGGTGATTGTTAGTGTCGCGTCATAGAGTGATGCTGTGGGTAGGCCCAGCGTCGTCTGCGCGGAGCCGTTACGGCGCGCGATAGCCAGGTAGCCGGAGCTATCTAGATAGAGAAACAATTCGCCCTCTGGCCCCTCGGCGAAGGTGCGCGCGCGGGTGGTGAGGACCTGGCTACCGATGGCCAGGCGCACCTCAGGCGCGCTGAAGATCGCCTGCGCCCACGGTCCCTGTACATCGGTCAGTATATTCCCAAAGTGATCAATGTGGACCACGTGGGCAAGCAACGCATTCAACTGCCATCCAGGGCGCCGCAGGTCCAGCCGCACCAGCGATTCGACCGGGAGCGTCGGCCCAAGCTCCTCGAAGGCAACCCCGGCGGCGAGCCAGGCGGCGGCTGGCGCGAAGATGTCGCGCCCGTGAAAGGTGTCGCTGGGGCGAGCGGCTAAATAGCGGGGATTGGCGAGGGTGACGGCGCGTCCGTCGGCGTTATCGGCCAATAGATAGGAGAATAAGCCGTTGTCTGGCCCGACGAAGATGCGCCCCCCGGCCCGAAGCGCGATGGCGCGACGCGCGCTGCCGACGCCGGGATCGACGACGCAGAGAAAGACGCTACCCTCAGGAAAATAGCGCCAGGCGGTATGCAGCACCCAGGCGCCCGCGCGCACATCCTGCGGGGCAATCTCATGCGTCAGGTCCACCAGTGGCGTTGCGGGAGCAATGCCCAGTATGACGCCCTTCATGACGCCGGGATAGCCGTCGGAGACGCCAAAATCTGTCAGCAGCGCGATCAGTGGAACGGCAGCCACGTTTGCACTCTCCGCGCTCAGTCGAGCAGCTTGCAGTCGAAACGCACCACGCCAGCCTTCCGGTCGGTGATGGCGCGCACCACCTCCAGCCGGACGTTGCCGCCAATGGGAACGGGCAAATCTTCCAGCCCGATGATACGCGCCTCGGCATGGACCTCCGGCTGGTCCAGGCGCGCAATGGTACAGCGGACGTACGGTTGCTCGACTCCCTCGAAGCTGGCGCGCAGACCGGTCTCCTTCGTCAGCACGGTCCCCTCGATCAGCATACCGCCCCCTCTCGCGTTCCAGCAATCACCGCCTCTTGCTGCACTATACGCTCGAATCGAGTACAATAGCCAGCAGCGGCGCGCCGGGATTCCCCAAGGCCAGGAGTAGTACGTGGTCGATCAGGCATCAAGAGAGGTAGAGCGCGCGGCGATATTCGCCCCTTCAGGCCGCTGGCGTCGGCTTCAGCCCTGGGGTATCGCGCTGCTGGTGGCGCTCTACTGCGGGTTGTGGAATCTGGCGGCGCGGCTTCCGCTCAACCGTACCGACCTGGACGCATTTTTTGTGCCTGCATCGCGTATCGCGCTCTCAGGTCACCCCTTGGATGTCTATTCCCTTCGCTATCAGGGCGACTATCCCAACGCCAACGGCCCTATCAGTCTGATACCGCTGACGCTCGCCTCGGCCATCGCCGCGTGGCAGGGCATGCTCAACGATATGGAGCTACGCCGCGTGGTGGTGATGACGATCTTCGCGCCGTTCGTCCTGCTGATGGCGCGCGAGGCGGTTGCCGCCGTGGACCAGCTGCGCGACAAGCGTCTCACGGGCTTCTGGCGATTCGCCGCCTATGCGCTCTTTGCGCTTTCGCCCGAAGTCTGGCATAGCATGCTGTTCTACGGGCATATCGAGCAGCCAATTATGCTTTGGCTCGCGCTGTGGGGCATTCGCCAGCTTGCCGCGCGTCGTCCGGCGCGGGCGGGGCTGCTGCTGGGGCTGGCCCTGCTGACCCGCTCGAGCGCGTTGATGCTGGTCTTGCCACTGGCGGCGCTGCTGGCGCGTGACCATCAGTGGCGGGCGCTGGCGCGATTCGGCGTGGCCACTGCGGGTACAGTGGGCGCGGTGCTGCTGCCATTTCTGCTGGCGGATCGCAGCGATGTCATCTACTCGCTAGTGACCTTCCGTGGCCAGCTTCCGGTGGGCGGCGGGAGCTTCTGGGGCCTCACCCTGGACACGCCGCTAGAATCCTTCGGCCAGCGCTACGATGGCTTTATCGTTCTGCTAGTATCGCTGCTGCTCACGGGTATCGTGCTGCTGCGTCGCCGCGACCTGACGCTGGCCAGCCCGGCGCTCTATTTGCTGCTGGCGCTCTCCTCGTTCTGCTTTGCGCTCTTCATCAAAACCCTCTGGCCTTACTACTTCCTGGAGCCATTCACCTTCCTGGCGATCTGGTGGCTCGGCGCGATGCCGACGCCAGTGGAGCGCTTTCGCGTGTGGTACCGCTGGGGGCTGGCGATCATCCTGCCCGCGATCGCCATTGCCTGCGCCAGCATGCGGGAATATGGGCTGACGGTCGAGCAGGGAAACCTGGACGCTTTCAAGCCGGAAAGCATCGTGCTTTCCCTCACGATGGCGCTGGCGATGGGCGCGATTCTCTGGCTGCTGCTGGCCCGGCCACCACTTCGTGGAAAGCCAGCCCCGCCACTGGCAGCGTATGCCGATGCCGTCACCGGTTGACTGGCGCTATTCCCCTGCTCATTCGTCTAGCCTCGCTATCCGGCAAACGACTGATGCCACCGTCCGCCGCGCCGCGTATGCTTGGCCTGACGAGCCTCATTGGCCTGATGTGTGCGGCGACCGCATGTGTTGAAGCGAGGAATAAAGATGTTCTCAGAGCAGGAATTGGCATACCTTCAGACGCAACGACTGGCCCGGTTAGCCACGGTTGACGCCAGCGGGCAACCCACCGTTGACGCAGTCGGCTTCTCGCTCGATGGCGGCCAGATTCTCATCGGTACCCACAGTCCAATGCTCACGCGCAAATATAAGAACGTGCTGGATGGCAATACACAGGTCGCGCTCATCATTGATGATCTGGCATCCGTCCAGCCGTGGCGGCCGCGCGGCGTTAAGATTCATGGCGCAGCCGAGGTGGTTGAGCGCAGCGGTCACTTCGGCCCCGGACGCTACATCGTCATCACGCCGACGGTCTCGTGGAGTTGGGGTATCGAGCCGCGGGAAGGCGCGGTCGGCCCGAAAAAGACAGTCTGGTAACGGAGGTTACAAAACGCTCGCCAGCCGATGCAATGTGTGAACCAGCGACGATTTTCCGCGCATGGTCGCCGCGATGCCAAGTGATTGGGGGACAGGCAAAAGCGAACCAGGGTGTCCCTGCACAGAAAGGTAACGGCATGAGCGACGACGCGACGGCTCTCTTGACGATATTCTCGCGCGAATGGGAGGTGTATCAGAACGCGGTGAGCGCCGCGCTTGCCCCCCTGACGCCGGAACAGCTTGCGCTACGTGCCGCGCCTGATCTGCGCTCAATTGGCGAGCTGGCGTGCCACATCATCGGCTCGCGCGCGGGGTGGTTCAGCTGGGTGCTCGACGCGGGTGACAACGATTTCAAGGCGTACGAGCGGTGGCATAAGCCAGCTCTCGGCAGCGCGCCCAAGACCGCGAACGAACTCGTCGCGGGCCTCGCGGCAACCTGGCAGGTGATGCAGCGGACGATAGCCGACTATACGCTCGCCGACTTACAGAAAGAAATCACTCGCGAGCGCGGCGGACGCACGCGCGTATTTCGCCGTGGGTGGGTGATTTGGCATGTGATGGAACACGACCTGCACCATGGCGGCGAAATCTCGCTGACACTTGGCATGCACGGACTTCACGCGCCCGATATCTAGGCGCGGACAACATGAGTTGAGTGCGCTTGCTATGGTGCATCGTATCGTGTGCGTGGCGCGCGAACGACCAACCACCTCGGACGAGGATATCGTCGGAAATGCCGCGCCATACCCGCATAAAAAGCATACGCGCTAAAAGTCCTATAGTGGATGACAAATCTCCTACGCTGCCTGTAAGATGCTCAGGCATTCCTCGCAAAAGCGGATGCTAGCCCGTTACTCGCCGCATGTCGGCGCGTTGTGACATGTACGTTCGCTGGGTGACGTGGCTCAACCGTTGTAGCCCTTTCCACCACAACCAATCGACAACTGATACACAACCGACACGCAATCAAACAGGTACGATTCTGGCGCGCATACTCACGATCCGCTATAGGGAGTTGCACGTTGCGAACAAGGCTGTGGCTCTGGATTTTGACGCTGGTCTTCGCGGTCTTCACGCTGCATACCAGTGTCTGCGCCTGCGCGGTTGTCCATCCCCACCAGGGGTCAACCAAGCCCTGTATCGTTCGTTGCCATACGACGAACAGGCCAGAGAAATCCACGGCGCAACTGGCGCGCCAGTCTGCCGCGATTCATCCCGCGCTCCTCGCGCTGGCCATTCCTTGGTCGGCATATCCAGTCGTGGTAGATGCGCTGCCATGCTTTACCCTCGAAACATCCGCGCCTCTTCTGGCACGCGGGCCACCTCCGGTCTCTGCTGCATAATCGCGCCCGACATACTCTAATTCAGATTCCATCCAGACCAACTTGCCAGCCTGGCCGCTAGGTATCAGTAGACATGCTCTTTGCATCTGCTGGGTCGGATCGTCGGGCCACCCTTTATATCAGGCCGAACTACACAGGAGGTCTTCTGTGTCACGTCGCATTCGTTTGTTCTCTATGCTCGGAGTATTTCTGATCGTGGCGACGACGCTGGCAGCCATTGCCATCGCGCGCCCGTTCACCTCATCAGCTCAATCAGCCGTCAGTTCCTATCAGGATGTCAACCGCGCTCACGATTTGCATAGCCCGCAGAGCGATCACCAGCGCGCCATGCGTCAGGTCGCGCTTGAGATGGTGGCCAATGGTAAGGCGCATGGCAAAGTCGTGAAGGTCGATGACCACGGCAAGCCTGGCTACGTCGAACTGGCGCGCGAAGGCGAGAGCGCCGTCTGGGGCATTCTTGCCCAGTTTGGCAACACGATTTATCCCAGCACTGGTGGTACTGCTGGCCCGCTACATAATCAGATACCGCAGCCGAAGCGCGCGCAGGACAACACCACCATCTGGCAGGCCAACTTCGATCAGCAGCATTACAACGATATCCTCTTTAGCGACGCCACTGACGCGATCTCGATGCGCAACTACTACATCGAGCAGTCGTCGGGCCGCTACACCGTCCACGGCAACGTCGAAGACTGGGTGCAGGTGCCTTATAACGAGGCGCGCTATGGCACCGACCTCTGCGGCGACATCGTCTGCTCGACAGTGTGGCTGCTCATCCGTGATGAGGTGAACGTCTGGTACAATCAGCAGATCGCAGCGGGCAAGACCCCAGCGCAGATCAACGCTTATCTTGCCAGCTTTGACCAGGAAGACCGCTACGACTACGATGGCGATGGCAACTTCAACGAGCCTGACGGCTACATCGATCACTTCGAGTCGATCCACGCGGGCGACGGCGAGGAGACCGGTGGCGGCGCGCAGGGCGATGACGCCATCTGGAGCCATCGCTGGTTTGCCTTCTACAACCTGGCTGGCTCCGCTGGCCCAGCCTTCAACAAGTTCGGCGGCATCCAGGTCGGCGGGAGCAACTTCTGGATCGGCGACTATGAGATGCAGCCAGAAAATGGCGGCGTCGGCGTCTTCTCGCATGAGTACGGCCACGACCTGAACTTGCCTGATGAGTACGATACCGCTGGGAATACCTGCGGCTCCGCGTGCGAAAACTCCACCGGCTGGTGGACGCTGATGTCGCAAGGCTCTTACGGCACGGGCAACAACATCGACTTGGGATCGAAGCCGGTCAGCATGAGCTCCTGGGATAAGTTCCAGCTCGGCTGGCTCGACTATGATGTGGCCTCGTCCACTACCAATTCCGACCACATCCTTGGTCCGGCTGAATATAACAACGCCAATCCGCAGGCGACGATTGTCGTTCTGCCTAACAAGCAAGTCACCACGAACATCGGTGCGCCGTTCGCGGGCAGCAAGTACTACTACAGCGGCACCAACAACAACCTTGATGTTGCGATGAAGCAGTCGGTGACGCTCGGCACGGGTTCGTCACTGGCGGCGAAGGTGCGTTACAACATCGAGCAGGACTGGGACTACGCCTATCTCGAAGTCTCAACTGATGGTGGCGCGCACTGGACGAATGTCCATACCAATCTCTCCACCAACACCAGCCCGAACGGCCAGAACCAGGGTGAAGGCATCACTGGTGTCGCCGCGGACTGGGTAGACCTGACGGCAGACCTCTCGGCCTATGATGGCCAGAGCATTCTGCTCGGCTTCCGCTATTGGACCGACGTGGCGCAGCAGGGCCAGCCAGGCGAGGCGTCTACTCCGGGCTTCTCGGTGGACAACATCAGCATCGATGGCGGCGCGGCAGAGGGCGCTGAAGGTGCGATTCCCTGGACCTTCACCCCGGCAACGGGCGGTTTCCATGCCACCAATGGGTCGGAAACTCGCTCGTTCTTCAATGCCTACATCGCTGAGTATCGCCAGTATCGCGGCTACGACGACAGCCTGCGTACCGGCCCCTACAACTTCGGCTGGCTGAACAACAAGAACAAGCAGAACTATGTCGAGCACTTCCCATATGCGGATGGACTGCTCATCTGGTACTGGGATACCTCGGAGGGTGACAACAACACCAGCGACCACCCAGGGTCAGGTCTGATCCTGCCGATTGACTCGCATCCGACGCCGCTCATCCGGTCGGATGGCAATCCATGGCGGCCTCGCGTTCAGTCGTACGATTCGCCATTTACTGTAGCGCCGACGGATTCTATCCTGCTCCACTTGAATGGCGTCGAGAACCGGTACAATTCACTGCCGGGCGCCTCGCTCTTCGACGACAACAACTCCTATTGGTCGTCTGTCACGCCGACGGCCAGCGTGCAGGTGCCACATACCGGCACGAAGATTCGGATTCTGGGCTTCACTGACAATGGTCTCAACATGACAATCAGGGTTGGCCCAACCGCGTAGTAGAACCCTTGTAGGATAATTGCCAGTTGCTGTAACGCGCTGGCGCATTACCGCCGATCCCGCGCAGC
>JAICKD010000343.1 GCA_025928125.1 Ktedonobacterales bacterium | reverse complement strand
TTCGACCGCAACGCCTACGAAGAGCAGCGCTTCGACGTCGCCAACCGTGATCTGACCAACGTCGCCATCACGGTCAACCGCATCGTCGCCGTGCTCTGGCCGCTGATGATGCTCGTGCTCAACATCTCGACCGTCGCTATCGTCTGGTTCGGTAGCATCCGCATCGACAATGGTGAGATGCAGGTGGGCGCGCTGATCGCTTTCATGCAGTACGCGATGCAAATCCTCTTCGCTATGCTGATGCTCTCGGCGATGTTCATCATGCTGCCACGCGCCGCCGCGTCGGCCACCCGCATCAATGAGGTGCTGGGGATCAACCCCGAGATTACAGATGCTCCCGATACGACACACGCTTCTCAGGTATCTGGCTACGTGGAGTTCGACGACGTGACGTTCAGCTATCCCGGCGCGGAGGAGCCAGCGTTGTCGCACATCTCGTTCCGCGCGCAGCCCGGCCAGGTGACGGCAATCATCGGCGGCACGGGCGCTGGGAAGTCCACGCTCATCTCGCTGATTCCGCGTTTCTACGATGTGGATAGCGGGCGGGTGCTGGTTGACGACGTCGACGTGCGCACGATTTCGCAGGAAGAACTGCGCGCCAAAATGGGGCTGGTGCCTCAGACTGCGGTGATCTTCTCTGGCACTGTTGCGGAAAATATCCGTTACGGCAACGAGAACGCCTCCGATGAGGAGGTGAGCCACGCGGCTGATGTCGCACAGGCAACCGAATTCGTGAGCACCCTGAGCGACGGCTTTGATTCGCAGATCGCACAAGGTGGCACGAATCTCTCTGGCGGCCAGAAGCAGCGCCTCTCGATTGCTCGGGCGCTGGTACGGGAGCCTGAAATCTACATTTTCGACGACAGCTTTTCCGCGCTCGATTATGCCACCGACGCCAAATTGCGCGCGGCGTTACGGCACGAAACGACGAACGCCACGGTGCTGATTGTCGCCCAGCGCGTCAGCACGATCATGGACGCCGACCAGATTCTCGTGCTGGACGAGGGCCGGATGGTGGATATCGGCACGCATCGCGACTTGATGGAGCGCAGCGAGGTCTACCGCGAAATCGTCCTGTCGCAACTCTCCGCGGAGGAAGTCGCATGAGCCAGAATCAAAGCACATCACCTTCGACAGCAAGGCGGCAGCAGCAGGGGCCAATGATGTTCGGCCCACGCGGTGGCTTCGGCATGCCAGTGCAGAAGGCCAAGGACTTCCGTGGAACGCTCTTCCGGCTGCTACGCTACTTTGGGCCGCAGAAGTATTTCCTGATCGCTGTGCTGGTAGCGGCGATACTCAGCACCGTTTTCAATATCGTTGGCCCGAAGATTCTCGGTCTGGCAATCACGAAGCTCTTCGAGGGGTTCGTGCTGAAGCTCCAGCATGTTCCCGGCGCCACCATCGATTTCGCCTATATCGACCGCATTCTGCTGATCCTGGCCGGGCTGTATCTCATTAGCTCGATCTTTGGCTACGTCCAGCAGTTTATCATGGCTGGTGTGGCGCAGAAGACAGTCTATCAGATGCGCAGGCAGGTAGACGAGAAGCTTGCCCACCTGCCACTCCGCTACTATGACTCGCGGACCCACGGTGAGATTCTCAGCCGCGCCGTCAACGACATGGACAACATCAGCACCACACTACAACAGAACCTGACACAGTTGATCACATCCGTCGTGACGGTCGTCGGCGTCATCATCATAATGCTGACAATCAGCCCGCTGCTGACGCTTGTGGTCGTCGTCACGCTGCCATTGAGCATCGTCGTCACTACGATCATCGCGAAGCGCTCGCAGACTTACTTTGCGCGCCAGCAGCGGGTGTTGGGCGAGTTGAATGGTCACGTCGAGGAGATGTATAACGGCCACAAGATCGTCAAGGCATTTGGCGGTGAGAGCAAGTCGATTGCCATGTTCAACGAGCGCAACGACAAGCTCTATGAGGCTGGCTGGCGGGCGCAGTTCGTCTCGGGCATGATTATGCCGCTGATGATGAGCATCGGCAACGTCGGCTATGTCTTCGTCGCCGTCATCGGTGGCATCATGGTCACGCGCAACGCGATCCAACTCGGCGACATTCAGGCGTTCATCCAATATTCACGCCAGTTCACACAGCCAATCACCCAGCTTGCCGCGATTACCAACTCGATCCAGTTGACCATCGCCTCCGCCGAGCGTGTCTTCGAGTTGCTCGACGAGCCGGAAGAGACGCCCGACTCGATGCCAGCCGCTGAGATTCTGGAGCCGCAGGGCGCGGTACAGTTCGTCCACGCCAACTTTGGCTATAGCGCCGATGTGCCATTGATCGAGGATATGAACATCAATGTGCAGCCAGGGCAGACGATTGCTATCGTGGGACCGACTGGCGCAGGCAAGACTACCCTGGTCAACCTGCTCATGCGGTTCTACGACCTCGACAGCGGTCACATTCTGGTGGATGGCATGGACATCCGGGAGATGCGCCGCGGCGATCTGCGCCGTATGTTTGGCATGGTGCTTCAGGATACCTGGCTCTTCAATGGAACTATCCGTGAGAATATCGCCTATGGTCGGGAGGACGCGACCGAGGCGGAGATCGTGCAGGCGGCGGTGGCGTCGCAGGCCGACCACTTCATTCGTACGCTGCCGGAGAGCTACGATACCGTGCTCAATCAGGATGCGACCAACCTGTCACAAGGGCAGAAGCAACTCCTAACCATCGCCCGCGCGGTGCTGGCCGACCCCGAGGTGCTGATTCTGGACGAGGCGACCAGCAGCGTGGATACGCGCACTGAGATCCTGATCCAGAAGGCGATGCGCGAACTGATGAAGGGTCGCACGAGCTTCGTCATTGCCCATCGGCTCTCAACGATCCGCGACGCGGACATGATTCTGGTGATGAACCATGGACGTATCATCGAGCAGGGTACGCACGAAGCGCTGCTGGAGCAGGGCGGCTTCTATGCCACACTGTACAACAGTCAGTTCGCGGTCCAGGAGCAGGTGCTGGACGCGCTCGCCCAGTAGAAGCTTTATCCAGAAACTAACAGACGCGGCGGTGGCGGCAATGCTGTTGCCGCCGCGTCTTGCTACCATCAAAATGGCCGCAAATCAGCGTGGCGTATGGCCGCCAAACATCCCCGCCAAGCGATCTACCTATCCGTCATTCGGTCACTGTACGATATATTGCCTCCCCTGCTATAATAGTGCCACTGTCTGCCAGCAAGCTCCTCCCGCGGTTCGGGCTCGCATGCGAGCAACCGCAGGTCTAGCGGGGCATCTGGTGAGGTGAGACGAGCGATCCAGAATACGATATCCTTCGACTGCCGCCAGCGTAAGATCGCCGTTGCCACGTTGGCGACGAGTCAAAGCGCGCGGCGCTGATAGACGTGACTGCTCCAGGGAGTGAGGTGCGGGGACGTATGACAAATCCACACTCCGAGCAACGTAGAGTGCTTGTCATCGACGATGATCCCGCTGTCGTGGCGACGCTCGCCGACGGGCTTCAACTCCTGGGCGACTATGAGGTCATCATCGCCTCTGATGGGGCTGACGGCCTCCACAGCTTTTATGCGTCGCTACCTGACTGCGTCGTCGTGGACGTACGCATGCCGCGCCTGAATGGCTATCAGTTTGTCCGGGCGATGCGCGGCGATCCAGAAACAGCCGAGATTCCCATTATCATTTTGAGCGCCCTTGTTCAGGATCACGAACAACTCGCTGGATTCCTTTCAGGCGCTGATGTCTACCTGCTCAAGCCCGTCCAAATACTCGAACTGATGGCAGCGATTGACTCCGCGATTAAGCGCACCGCGGAGCAACGAGCGGATCAGATGCGTCTCCTTGCTGACGAACCATAGGCGAAGTGAGAGGTCGAATGTCGAATCTGGAAAATCGCCCCACGGGTCTAGCCCGACTATTGCCCTTCCTGTCGCGCGCACGCCGCGCCTTTTCGATCCTTGTCCTTTCTGATGACCAGCGGATGGGCGAAAGTATAGCAACGGTCCTTACATCAATGGCATCTGTCGTGGTGGCTTTTTCATGGGAAGCCGCGGTCGCCGCGAGTGAGGTCCGACGGCCAGATATCCTTCTCTACGACTTCGATAAGCAGGAGGCCGCGGGCTGGCCGATTCTCACCCAGCTACATACGACGCCATCCCTGCGACATACACTCCTGCTGGTCCTCACCCTCCGAACGAGCGTTAATGACAAGATTGCCGCCTTTGAGTCTGGCGCCGACGACTACCTGATCAAGCCCATCACAGCTGATCAATTGCGCTTTCACGTTCAGCGACTGAGCCATTTCAGGCAGGTCCTTGGCCCCAACTAATCCGCGTAGTCACGCAGGTCAGCGGCGCTTGCTCATTTGCTCATCGGATCGTTTGAGGTAGCGCCATGAATGCACAAAGGAGAGGCGCCATGGACACGCCCGAGTTGCCAGAGCACTCCATCACCAGCCTGGGACGTCGCGTGCATGTGCGTCGTCGCATGGCATTCCTGCGCGCTGTGTTCACCGAACCGTTCTTGCCATTGCCCGCCGATCTTCTCGCGCTCCCGCTCGATCAGCTGGAGGCGCGCAGGCGCGCGGGACTGTTGCAGCTCATTTTGTATAGCATCGTCGCGGGCCTCTGCCTTCTGGTGATCCCAGTGGCGCTGATTACCAACACCGATGCCGTGTTTTTCATCACTCTGCTCAGCGAGTTGGTGCTCACCTGTCTCTGCCTGGTTGTCAGTATCGGCTGGGGAGCGACAACGGCGGGCATCTTTTTTGTCTTTGGCAGCCTTATA
>JAICKD010000571.1 GCA_025928125.1 Ktedonobacterales bacterium | reverse complement strand
GCCCGATGCCGACACCGTGCTCTACACGCTCGCGGGCCTCGCCAACGCGGAGACTGGCTGGGGCATCGCGGGCGATACCTACGCGACGCTGGAGATGCTGCGCCGCTATGGCGAGGATACCTGGTTTCTGTTGGGAGATCGCGATTTCGCGACCCACATCCAGCGCACTCGCTGGCTGCGTGAGGGCAAGACGCCAACCGAGGTTGCCAGTGCGCTCATGGCGGCGCTGGGCGTGCGCGCGCGGCTGCTCCCCATGAGTGATGCGCCCGTCGCCACGCACGTACGGACGCCTGAAGGCGAGCTGGCATTTCAGGACTACTTCGTCCGGCGGCATCACAGCGATGAGGTGCTAGGCATCCGTTTCGCGGGGATCGAGGCGGCCGAACCCACAGAGCAGATTCGCGCGGCGGTCACCCAGGCGGATGTTATCGTCTTCTGCCCCTCCAATCCGCTGGTCAGCATCGGCCCCATTCTGGCGATACCTGGCATGCGCGCGCTGATTCGGGCAGCGCGCGCGCCGCGTGTCGCCATCAGCCCGATCATCGCGGGGAAAGCCTTGCGCGGGCCAGCGGATCGCATGCTGGCCGGGCTGGGCGACGAGGTGTCGGCGTATGGCGTCGCCCGGCTCTATGCCGATCTGCTCGATGGCATCATCATCGACCGGGAGGATGCCGCGCTGGCCGAGCGCATCGGCGACGAGCTACATCTTCGCGTCCATATAACCGATACAATCATGCGTACTGGAATAGATCGCCTGCGTCTCGCGGATGAGACACTGCGGTTCGCCCAGAGACTAGGCGCGGAGAGAGCATTATGAAACTGGCGGCCATTGTTCCGCTGAACAGTCGCGCGCAGGTGAAGACACGCCTTTCGAGTGTGCTGGATGCCGTAGGCCGAGCGAATCTCTCACGCTGGCTGGCGTGGCGTGTCATCAGCGCTCTGCATCAGGCGGAGATTGCCCATATTGGCATCGTCAGCCCCGACGACGATATATTGCGCTGGGCGTGGCAGAGTGGAGCGCAGCCAGTACATCAGATTGGGTCCGGGCTGAACGATGCGCTCGAATTGGGCAGGCAATGGGCGCTCAGACAGCATGCAGAGGCGCTACTGGTTGTGCTCGGTGACTTGCCGCTCCTCACTCGTGACGACGTCCTGGCGATGGAGGCGTATAGAAAGCGAGCAGATGACAGGCCTGCCTTGCCATCGGTGACGATAGCCTCAGATCGCGCGGGAAAGGGTACCAATATGCTGCTGCTGCATCCGCCAACCGCGATTTCCTTCGCATTTGGCGAGGCAAGTCTTGTCCAGCACAGCGCGCTGGCCCGCGCTGCAGGCATCGAGCCGCGCATTGTGAGCCTGCCCGGAGCGGCCTTCGACGTGGATACGCCTGACGACCTGCGTGAGCTGTTCGAGCGTGGCTTGTGGCGTCCGTCGGCTACGTACCCTCATCCACGCGCGGGAGAAGCCTCATGACCACGCCGCCAGAGATGCGCCTGCTTGGGCTGGCCGCGCTACCAGAGGTCACGCCGAACATGGACCTCGCCGACCTCGCGCGACACGCCGTGCGCGACGCGGGTGAGACCTTCCACGATGGCGACGTGTTGGTGGTGACCCATAAGATCGTGGCGAAGGCCGAGGGCAGGTTGGTGGACTTACACACCGTCGAGCCGTCCGCGTTCGCCCATGAGTGGGCCGCCGCCTGGGGCAAGGATCCACGCCATGTCGAGGTGGTATTACGGGAGAGCGCGCGCGTTGTGCGGATGGATCGTGGTGTGCTGATTACCCAGACACGCCACGGCTTCGTCTGCGCGAATTCCGGCGTGGACGCCTCGAATGTGCCTGGCGAGGAGGTAGTCTGCCTGCTCCCGCTCGACCCCGACGCCACGGCACTGGCCATCCATCGCTCGCTCAAGGAAGCCACGGGCGCGCATGTCGCGGTCATCATCGCCGACTCATTCGGGCGGCCCTGGCGCAACGGCATCGTCAACGTCGCCATCGGCGTCGCGGGGATCGCTCCATTGATAGACTATCGCGGACAGGCAGACGACTTCGGGCGGACGATGCAGGTGAGCGTGCTGGCGGTCGCCGATGAGCTGGCCTCCGCCGCCGAGCTGGTGATGGGCAAGGTGAGCCGCTGCCCGATGGCCCTCATCCGCGGCTACAGTTTCGACAACCGCCAACAGGGATCAGCCCGCGAGCTTCTCATGGACCCCACTACAGATATGTTCCGCTAAATGCGCACATCGGGCGACGCATCGTGCTGGGCCAGCAACTCAGTTGCCGCGTCCATCACGTGCTGGGGAGTGATTGCTTTCAGGCAGGCGCGTGAATAGCAGGTGTTGGGGATCCAGGGTGCGTCGTTGCCCAGGAAGCGAAAACAAGGGCTGCACGCCAGATTCGAGTGGACCACGCGATGCTTGTAGCCGGTCTTGCCCACGGGGTGAAACTCGTTCCAGTCGGACGGGCCGAAGATGCCGACCGATGGCGTCCCGACTGCGGCGGCCATATGCAGCGGCGCGGAGTCGTTGCCGATGAAAAGCGTGGCCTCCGCGATCAGCGCGGCAGTGACTTTGAGCGGCGTCTCTCCCGCCAGCACCGTCGCGCCATGCGGAATCAGCGCGGCGGTCCGCTCGGCCAGTGGCACATCGACGTTGCCGCCGATCAGCAGCACATGTGCGTCAAACCGCTCGATGAGCGCGTTGGCTACATCGGCGAACCGTTTCGGCGCCCAACGCTTGCGGCCATTGAAGCCGTCGCCGCCGACATGCATGGCAATCAATAGCTTGGTGGGCGCCAGCCCATGCTCGCGGAGCAGTCTGCGCGCCGCCGAGCGCTCCTGAAGCGTCAGATAGAGACGCGGCGTCCGGTCGTCGTCACTGCGTGGCGGGCTGACGAGCGGCGCTATGGTCAGCAGATACTGATCAATCGTATGGCGGGCGCGATATTCAGCGGAATGCCCACCCACCGCCCACCACATCGGCGGGCTGTGCAGCTTATACTGATTGGCCGACAATCCCGAGACGAAGGTGACAAATGAGCTCGCCGCCGAGAGGCTCACCACCAGATCATACTTGTCGCGCATGCGATTGATGTCGCGCATCGCCTGGGC
>JAICKD010000560.1 GCA_025928125.1 Ktedonobacterales bacterium | reverse complement strand
TTTGTTGGGGATAAATCCGTAGTTGAGCGCCACCACATCTGGGTCGAGCTGATCGGGAGTGATCTCGCAGTCGAACGCCTTGTCACGCTGCGCCACGGACAGCGCCTTCCAGGTCGCCCCGCCATCATTCGTGCGCCAGACATGGAGCGGTCCGGGCGCGGGCTTCGTCCCCGACTGACACAGCCAGGCAATCGAGCCATCCGCTGGGAAAACGCTCAGCGCCGTGCCTTCGGTGAGGTTCTTGTCCATTCCTCCTGGCAGAGACACCTGCCGCCATGTCAACGAGAACGGCTGCGATGGGCGATTCTGCGCGCCGAACTGGAAGACCCGCCCGAAGCCGACCACCACCAGCGCGATGGCGGCAACAGCGGCGAGCGTCCCCAGCGCGCGTCTGCGCCAGCTCCGAGGCGCAGTGGATGGCTGAGGTATCGTGTTCCTGTCATCAGGCTCGTCAGGAACACGATATTCGCCGGTAATCGCGTCGTCGCTTGTCGTCCGCTGTTCAGTGGAGATAGCCGCGAGCACAGCCTGCCAGAGCCGCTCGTCGGGCGCGGGAACCTGCTGGGTCTGGAGCGTCGCCGCGATTGCCTCGAAGCCCCACAAGCGCTGCTGACAGGCTGGGCAGCCCTCGCTGTGCGCGCCGATGCGGGCCGTCTCATCCGGCGCTAGCGCCTCGTCGCGCCAGGCGGAGAGGTCGGCGGAGGTCAGGCCGAGCGCGCAGGCGGGCGTCGTCAGTTGGCTCATATCGCTCGTCTGGCTCATGATCGCTGCTCCTCGCGGGTATAGCGCGCGCGGAAGGCGTCGCGGCCACGGCTGAGTGTCATCTTGGCGGCGGCCAGTGTAATGCCCAGCGCCTCGGCTACCTCCGCGCACGAGAAGCCACAGACCTCCCGCAGCACCAGCGCCGCCCGTTGCTGAGGCGGCAGCGCTAGCAGTGTCGCCCGTATCGCCTCGCTCTCCGCCAGCCGCCATGCCGGGTCGCTGATGGATGGGTCGTTGCCTGGGGAGAATGGCAGGGCTGCTCCGACGGGAGCCGCCGCGCGTTTCTGGTGGGTCAGGGCGAGGTTGGTTGCCACGCGAAAGAGCCAGCCACCCGGACGCTCATAGGTGGCGATGCGGTCGAAGCGCTGCCAGGCGCGCACAAAGGTCTCCTGGCTGAGATCGTACGCCGCCTGTTCGTCGCCAGTCAGCCGCCAGAGATAGCCAAAGATGTCGCGCTCATGTTGGCGGAAGAATGCCTCGAAGGATGGAAGCTGGCGGGCGCTGGCAGCGTCGTGGGTAGCATCAGCGCTATCAGCCTCAGCGGATGGCGCGCTGGCGAGCGCATGCTCAGGCGCGCCGGTAATTTCAGTCGGGTCGGCATTCCTCCATGGCATGCGCCCGATGCTCCATATGCGCCACATACCCGACCATGCGCCAGGCGTCCGTGAGCGACAGATTCTCCGCGCCGACCAACTGCCCGCGATGACCATCTCCTCAGCTTCCTTTCATCATATCGCGCGTATCTCGATGTCGCGGTATCGTGGCTGTACAGGCCTCCCAACTAACACACTATTGGAACGCCATGAAAGTAACATCCTGTTTGGGCGTCTCATACGTAACAACGCCCGCCCAAGCCAATCGTGTACAATGCCAGCGCGCCAGTTCAGCGGTATGGCTGGCCGTATTCACCAGTTGGAGCGATGAGATGCCTGCTTGGTATCCCCTGCCCGCGACCCAGCCGTTCGCCGCGGCCCT
Source organism: Ktedonobacterales bacterium (assembly GCA_025928125.1). Classification (GTDB taxonomy): domain Bacteria; phylum Chloroflexota; class Ktedonobacteria; order Ktedonobacterales; family JADMIN01; genus DAHUXT01. The sequence continues at coordinate 1,431 of JAICKD010000560.1, read as the reverse complement.
CGCTGCACTGGCGCTGGCGATCTGCGCGGCGCCGGAGTGCGGCCGCCTGCTGACCCGGAGTCGCCGCGAGGGAGCCACCGCGTATGATGGCGGCTCGCTGGCGCTGTTGCTGGGGTTGCTGGCGCTCAGCGTCATCGCGGCGGTGCTGGCGGCAGTGCTGCTGCCGGGCGCGGCGATGGTCCACGGGCGGGCGATCATCTTTGGCCTGGGTGTCGCGCTGATCCTCGTCGGGACGGCGCTGCGGACCTATGCCATTCGCGTGCTGGGCCGCTACTTTGTGATTACCGTCGCCGTCGGACCCGATCAGCAGGTCGTCGAGCGCGGGCCGTATCGCCTGATTCGCCATCCGTCGTACACGGGCGCGCTGCTGTCGTTGCTCGGCTTCGGGCTGGTGTTGACCAACTGGGCCAGCCTCGCCGCTATAATCCTTTGTAACGCGGTGGGCTTCGGCTATCGCGTGATGGTGGAAGAGCGGGTGCTTTCGCGCGCGCTCGGCCAGCCATATATCGCCTATATGCGGCGGACGCGCCGATTGATACCCTATGTCTTTTGAGTAGTAGGAGAGCGAAACCCGTGACCGAGCCGATGGTAGCGCCCTATGGCGCGTGGAAATCGCCACTGACGGCGGACGTGCTGCTGGCCAGCGCCCTGGGCCTGGGCGAGCTTCAGCTTGACGGCGAGGCAATCTACTGGACTGAGCTACGCCCCAGCGAAGGTGGCCGCACGGTGCTGGTGCGCCGCACCCCGGACGGCCAGATGAGCGATGTGACGCCCGCCCCGTTCCATGCGCGCACCCGCGTCCACGAATACGGCGGCGGATCGTTTCTGGCGGCGGGCGGAGCTGTCTACTTCTCCAACTTCGCCGACCAGCGCCTCTACCGTGTGGCAGATGGCGGCGCGCCTGAGCCGCTGACGCCCGACCTGCCCAGCGGCGTCCTGCGCTATGCCGACGCCACGCTGGACACGACGCGCAATCGGCTGATTCTGGTGCGCGAAGATCACCGCGAATCGGGCCAGGAGGCGAAGAACACGCTGGTCGCGCTGGCGCTGGAAGGCGAGAACGCCGATGGCGGGCGCGTGCTGGTTGCTGGCACGGACTTTGTCTCGACGCCGCGCCTCAGCCCCGATGGTTCGCGGCTTTCATGGCTGGCGTGGAATCACCCCAACATGCCGTGGGATGGCACGGCGCTCTGGCTGGCAGATATCGCCGCCGATAGTTCGCTGGCGAGTGCCAAGCAGGTGGCGGGCGGCCAGAACGAGTCTATCTTCCAGCCAACGTGGTCGCCCGACGGCGAGTTGTACTTCATCTCCGACCGCACCGGCTGGTGGAATCTCTATCGCTGGCGCAATGGGCAGGCCGAGGCGCTGGCGCCGATGGAGGCGGAGTTTGGCTCGCCGCAGTGGCAATTTCGTATGGCGACGTATGACTTC
>JAICKD010000629.1 GCA_025928125.1 Ktedonobacterales bacterium | reverse complement strand
GCGAGCGATCGGCCCGCGCGAGATACGCACTGTCCGTTCGGTTCCACATGCGCTTGGCTGGCGCTACTTTCCATTGGCGCATGGTGTGGCGTCTTGCACGTGTGATTGGTGTAGCCGTGGTGAGATCAAGCGGCAGCGCAACAAGCGCTACCAGGAGAAGCGGACCCGTCAGCGCCAGTGAAGTCACTCCATTTCATTATGAGCACATGCATGCTGACAGAGAATGGCGGACATAGCTCATCTGCGTATAGAATTGTGGCGGCTTGACGTAAGGTGGCATAATACGTCTCACCGGAAGACAACTGCGTGTGGTTGGTGAGTGATCGGAGAATGCTCTATGGCTCGGTCTGGAGACAGTGCGGCATCGGCTGGCGGCTCTGGCGCTCGGCCCACCAGCATTCTGGCAGTGGTGGCGCTCGCGGTGGTCCTGGTTGCGGCGCTGGTGGGTGTCGATCTCCTCGTGTTGAGCAGGAACAATCCCGCGCAGGCGATTGCCCCGCACTATTACATGGCGCTGGGCGACTCGCTCTCGTTCGGCTATCAGCCCAACCTCGACTTCAGCGCTGGCTTCGCCGACGATATCTTCAATGATCTGCACTTCGTCGATGTCACCGGCATCGTCAACTATGCCTGCCCAGGGGAGACGACAGACACCTTCATCCATGGCGGATGCGTCGGTCGCTTCGCCCATCACGGCTCGTATACCGGCGCGCAACTGACGGCGGCGGTGGACTTCCTGAAGAAAGAGGCCAATCGCGGCCACGTCAGCCCGATTACGCTGGAGCTTGGCTCGAACGATGTGATACCCGACTGGGATCCGTCTACATGCACCGCCAGCCCCAATGTGGATATCGATCTCGCTCATATGGACGACAACCTGACGAAGGTGATTCTGCCGCAACTGCTCGATGCGCTGCAGAGCCGGACCAACGCGAACAATGGCGACCTTCACCTGCTGAACTACTACAACCCCTACGCCAAGGAGTGTCCGGACTCCGCGCAATTCGTGCATACGGTGAACGATCATCTCGCGGCGGATGCGGCGCAGTTCAAGATTCCAGTGGTGGATGTCTACGGCGCGTTCGACCAATTCAACAATGGAGCGGGGATGGCGAACAATATCTGCACGCTGACGTGGATCTGCGATTCGCGCTTCCACGACATCCACCCAACAAACACTGGCTACACGGTCATCGCCAAAGCAGTGGAGCTAGCGTTGGGGCTGCCCGGCATGGGACCGCTGCCGGGTGTGGGCGTTCCCGCGCCAGCGGGCGACCGGTCCGCGCCAGAAGCGGCTCTCTGGCGGCGGGCAGCGGCAGAGACAGTGTGAATATGGCAGGCGTCTATTTACCCGAGAGTGACATTTATCAGCAGCGAGCGGTAGAGCGAATGGGAGGCCAAGATGCGTAACTTGACGACGGGCCAGAGTGACATTATCCGGCTGATCGTGCTGGGCGTGCTGGTCATCCTCGAAGGGCTGGCGATGGTCAGCACCGTACTCAACATCGTTTTTCTGCCGTTCGGCGTCGTCTATCCCAACATCGCCTCGGCGGCGATCCTGATCCTGCCGGTCCTCGTCGGGTTGGTCGCGCAGCGCTTCGAGGTGGCCATCGTGCTGACGGTGCTGCCGCTCTTTGTCCTCGCCGTGGTCTATACGGTCGCCTTCGCGCCCGTCTGGAATATCGATCTCTTCCAGCTGGGGGTATTGGCGGGCCGTGTGGCGGGCGCCATCTTCCTGCTCGGCACCCTCGGCTATTTCGGCTGGCTGCTGCGCCGCATCTTCCTGCGCGGATCCACGTCGAAGATGGGCGCATAATCCCGGCTGGCGGCTGAAGCCGCGCCTACGGGCCTTCGGCCACAAAGCCCGCCTGCGCGGGCTGCTCATACCCGCCGCGACGCTCGGCAATCTCCGCATCTAACTCTTCCCAGGATGTGAGAAGCGGCTCGCCAGCAGCGATGGCCTGCGCCCGTAACTCGAGCAGACGCCTACCGAGCGGCGACAGGTGTGTCGGATCTAGTCCCAGGCGACGGGCCTCATCGTCTACTTCCATGAGATCTCCCCTTATTACTCATCTGGCAGCGAGGCGCGGCGGTCGCGTTTGCGGTCCCCGGCGCGGCGCTTCTCGTCCAGGCGGCGCTCGCGGCTGGCGGCGCTGGGCTTCGTCGGGATGCGCGGCTCGACGACACGCTGCATCTCCTCCAGCTTCGCGGCCATGCGCTCGTAGGCGGCCTCGCGGTTGGCATATTGCGAGCGGCGCTCCGTCGCGGTGACGACGATGCCCGTCGGGCGGTGTGTCATCCGCACGCCCGTCTCCACCTTGTTGCGGTGCTGCCCGCCCGGCCCCGTCGCGATGAAATACTGGATATCGCAGTCGCGCTCAAGGGACGCGCGATCAGTTGGATAGGTCTCGCTCACAGTCGCCCACTCACTTCGGTCAAATAGCCACAGGTCATATTCGAGGCACAGCATACCATGTCGCGCTACCAGGCGCGGAGACGGAAAGGTATGACGCAACATGCCATGCAAAGCTGTTGCGTTTCAGAGTATCATGGTAGCGAGAACTGTCCACTTGCCTGAGGAGTATGGCGATGTCCACAACTGAACGCCCTAACTTCTTTATCCTGCTTGAACTCGACCCCGACGCGCCATGGAACCAGGCTGACTTCGAGATTCGCCTCAAGGAAAAGCGATACCAATGGGCGCGCGAAACCAACTCGCCCAATAAAGACGTAAAGAACGCCGCCAGTAAAAACCTGGGATGGGTCAAAGAAATCAAGGACGT
>JAICKD010000188.1 GCA_025928125.1 Ktedonobacterales bacterium | reverse complement strand
GGTCGACGGCGAAGGGATACTCATCCTGCGTCGTCGGCATGATGCCGTACTTCACGGGCAGGTCGGCGCCTGTGATGACATCGAGCACGCCGGGATAGGCGCGGGCGCGGCTGGTGTCGATACGGACGATGCGGGCGTGGGGATGCGGGCTGCGCAAGATGCGCCCGAAGGCCATGCGCGGCAGCTTGATATCATCGGCGTAGCGCGCCGCGCCGGTCACTTTGGCGTAACTATCTATCTTGGGCAGAGACTTGCCGATGAGCATCGTGATCTTCCCCCTTCTCGCCGCTAGCCAGCCGCCGTGGCGTCGGCGGAGGCGCGCATGCGGGTGGCCGCCAGCTCGACCGCTTCGATGATCTTGGTATAGCCGGTGCAGCGGCAGAGGTTGCCCGCCAGCGCGGCCTTGATCTCGTCCTGGCTGGGCGCGTTATTGTGATCGAGCAGCCACTTGCCGCTCATCAGGAAGCCCGGCGTGCAGTAGCCGCACTGCGCCGCGCCGCACTCGGCGAACGCCTGTTGCAGCGGATGGAGCGTGTTACCGTCGGCCATGCCCTCGATGGTGGTGATCTCTTCACTCTGCATCTCGACTGCCAGCGCCAGGCAGGAGAGGATCGGCGCGCCGCCGACCAGCACGGTACACGCGCCGCAGTGGCCCAGCTCGCAGCCGTGCTTGGTGCCTGTCAGGTCCAGCTCCTCGCGCAAGACTTCGAGCAGCGTCTTCGTCGGCGAGGCCGCCACCTGCACCGCCTCACCATTCACGGTGAACGTCATCAGTTGTTTATCCATGGGTCATGCTCCGATATTTAGGTTGGCGGTTAATGTGGTTTTACAGATTACCAGGGACACCGCGCGGCGATAGGCAGGCGGTTGAAACCGCGCCAGAGCGGCGTCGCTCCGCTCCGCCACGAAACCCGCCTTCGCGGGTTGCAGAGTTCCGCTCGTCACCGGGTATCCCGTTGGGACACGATCTGGGCAGTCCGCGCAGGCGGACTTGGTGGCCGCATGCCCTAAAGGCGCGGTTTCAACCGCCCGCGCTACTCAACCCCCGCTGTCACTCCGCCACGACAATGCGCCGCGCCTTCAACTCGTAGCGCGGCAGCGACCCTGGCGCGACCGCGCGCACCGGCACGCGCAGACTGAGCGCCTGACGCAGCGCCGCCTCGATGGCGGGTATGGTCGCCTCAGGGCATTCTACTTCAAGCTCGATCTCGTCCATCGCGCCAACCTTCAGCCGCGTGATGCGGTACTCCTCGACCTCCGGGAAGCCGCGCAACACGTCCTCGATGCTGGAGGGATAGACATTGACGCCACGCACGATCAACATGTCGTCCACCCGCCCCAGCACGCCGCCCGGCAGCGTCAAATAGGTGCGCCCGCAAGGACATCGCGTTGTGCCGCGCTGGACCAGATCGCCCGTCCGATAGCGGATGGCGGGGCAGCCCCAACGGCCCAGGTTCGTCAGCACCAGCTCGCCACGCTTGCCCTCAGCCACCGGCTCGTTGGTGATCGGATCGAGAATCTCGGCGATGAACTCTTCCTCGTTGACGTGAACGGCGTCCTGGTTGAGACAGGTGAAGCCATATGCGCCCATCTCGGTCATGCCGATGTGGTCATAGGCGTGCGCACCCCAAAGCTCCTCGATGCGCCGCCGCGTGTTGGGAATCGACGCGCCCGGCTCGCCCGCGTGGACCGTGACGCGGATGTTGGAGGCGTTGGTGTCGATGCCCTCGGCGCGGCCCACCTCGGCCAGATGCAGCGCGTAGGTCGGCGTGCTGATGAGCACGGTCGCTTGCGTCTCCATGATCGAGCGCAGCCGCTGCACGGAGGTCTGGCCGCCGCCGGGTATCACTAGCGCGCCAACCCGCTTCGCGCCCTCATAGGCCGACCAGAAGCCGATGAACGGCCCAAACGAGAACGCCAGATAGACGATATCATCGCTGGTGACGCCCGCCGCGTGCAGAATCACCGTCCAGCAGTCCGCCCACCAGTCCCAACTCTCGGTCGTATCGAGAATCTTGAGCGGGCGCCCTGTCGTGCCGGAGGTCTGGTGCAGGCGCACATAGTCACGCAGCGGGAAGCTCAGGTTCGTACCGTAGGGAGGGTTCTCGCTCTGGTCGCGCACCAAATCGGCCTTGGTGGTGAAGGGCAGGTTCGTGAAATCGGCGAAGTCGGCAACCGGCTGGCTGGCGAGATCGCCCAACCGGCGCTGATAGAACGCATTGCCGGGCAGCGCGCGTCGCAGGCCGTTGCGCAGGCGGTTGAGCTGGAAGGTCGTGATCTCATCGCGGCTGGCTGCCTGAAGCATGGGCCGCGCGCCTCCACGCTGACTGACCGACGACGACGCGGGATGCGAGTACATCGTGCCAACCTCCTGCCCTATCAGCCCTAACAGCAATCTTCGGCGCATGCGCGTGTTCTATGCGTTCATCAGCGAGATGCGTCCATGGCCTGGGCAATCGCCTCCGCCTCATCGCGGAGTAGCTCGCCCGCACGCAGCATGGCGTCGCCATCGAGGCGCGTGGCGAATCCCACCACCCACAGCAGGCCAGCAAGCGTCCCGCCCAGCCCGCGAATCGGCACGGCCACCGCGTTGACCCCAGCCAGATATTCCTCGTGATCCATACCAACGCCGCTCTGCGCGGTCGCCGCCACAGCTGTCAAGAACTGTTCGGGATCGGTGATGGTACGCTCGTTGAAACGCGGCAGCGGATGGGCGCGCAGGTACTCTTCACGGCGAGCCGACGACCAGGACGCCAGCACGACGCGGCCCACCGCGGCGGCGAGCAGCGGCACATGGGTACCGGGGGCGGCGGAAATATGCAGCGCCGACGCACCGCTCTCGGCATTGCAGCGGTCGACGACACGCACGCGATCCCCCTCGACCCGGCCAAGGAAAATCGTCTCGCCGATCTCGCCCGCGAGACGGCGCATGCCCGACAGTGCGAAGCGGCGCAGTCCGGCACGCTGGCTATAGGCGAGCGCGAGATCGTAGATGCGCGGCCCGACTATATAGCGGCGACCATCCACCTGCTCGACGGCGCGCGTTCGTTCCAGCGATTTGAGCAGCCCATGTAGGCTACCCTTGCTGATGCCAAGCGCGCGCACCAGGTCGGAGAAGGTCAGCCCATCTTCGGAAGCGCTGAGCAGATCCAGTAACCGGAAGGTGCGCTCGACCATCGGCGTGGACGCGCCGGTCAGGGCATCGTCAGCCTGCCGCGATTTGCGTTGTTCAATATGGCGAACTGATGGTTCCGTCATGTCAACCATTATGGTTTGATGATAGCGAGATGTCAACCCCATTGATACGTGCCAGGGGATTGACAAAATGTCACGAAACGACAAAACGTATGGCAACAAATTCCGCGCGGGTTGAGCGCGTTTCACCGCCGATGCGAACGCGCGCTACGCCTCAGCAATACGGATAGCGAACCCGATTGCGCCACCAGTGACCTGGACACGTGCGGTGTCGAATATCTCGCATCTTGACATTTCACAGCCTGTCGAACATACTTGCTCTCATTAACGAACGACTCGTTCGCTATTGTGAACATCGTGCGGCTCGCTGCATACAATTCTACTGCGGCGATGCGAAAGGAGGTCGCGACAAACAGCATTGATACTTTGGTGACAGCGCAACCTGCCAGGAGCTTCCTCTCGTCGTCAGGCCGCACACAGCCTGTGCTGGCCACGTGCTCTTTGCGTCGGAGATCCGGCGCCGCACACTGAGTTGAAAGCAGGTGGTATCATGACAGCTCCTTCCCGCTCGGCGAGCCAGATCGCCGCGCGCCTGGATCGCATCACCGTCTGGGCTTTGCCGTTCGCATTCCTGTTCACCATCGGTCTGGGCTTCCTTTTTACCTTCTACGACATCTTCGATATCAACGTCTCGTTCATCCAGACCTGCACGCAGATCGTGCCGAAGTGTCTGGCTGGCCCACCGCCAGGGGCGACCAGTCTGCCGCCAGGATTCGTCGAGGCGTCCGACAAGATCGGCCTGCCCGTGCTGTGGAACCTGATCGGCTATGTCATCGGCGCATTAAGCCTCGGCCCGCTGGCGGACCGCTTCGGGCGGCGCAATATGCTGCTGGTCACACTGTTGATCACCGGCCTCGGCTCGCTGGCCACCGCCTTCGTCGGCAACTATGGCTCGCTGGATACCCTCTGGCCGGGCGGGGCGTACACCACGTTTATCATCGCCCGCACCATCACCGGCATCGGCATCGGCGCCGACCTGGCAATCGTTAATACCTACGTCAACGAAGTTGCCCCACAGGGCGGACGCGCCAAGTATACCTCGCTCATCTTCTTCTGCTCGGCGCTGGGCGCGTTCGTGGGCATCTGGCTTGGCCTCATCCTGACCACGCCCGCGGCGGCATTCCCGCTCGGCCTCTCCTTCGCGCAGGTGACCGTGAACCCCAATACCGGCGTCTTCCTGGGCGACGGCTGGAGGATCATGTACATCGTCGGCGCGGCGCTGGCGCTCATTGGCATCTTGCTGCGCGTGCAGTTGCCCGAATCGCCGCGCTGGCTGGCGGTGCGGGGCCGCATCGCTGAAGCGGATGCCGTGGTCACCGATATGGAAAAGCGTGCGTCGCGGAAGCAGACGTTGGCCCCAGTCGGCGCGGACGTGCCGATGCCGACACGCGAGCCGCGCGCGGGCTATACCGAGATCCTGACCAATCCGCTCTACCTGAAACGGGTCTTGCTGGTGCTGGCAGTCTGGTCGTTCGCCTACGTCACCGTCTACACGATTGCCGCTGGCTTCACCTCGGTCCTCTCGTCGCTCGGCTACCCACCGCCAGAGGCGGGTCTGATCGCAGCCATTGGCACCATTGGGTTCATCGCCTGCGCCGTGGTCGCCTACTTCTTCAGCGAGCGGCTGGAGCGCAAGACATGGCTGCCGATTGGGGCGGTGATTACGCTGATTGGCGGCGTGATGATCGCGCTTGCCGGACACGCGGCGTCACCGACCGAGATCCCCTGGGTGGCGTTCATCGGCGCGGTAATTCTGTTCTTCGGCTTCAACGTCTGGGTGCCAATGACCTATACGTGGTCAACCGAGAACTTCCCCACGCGGGCGCGCACGACAGGCTATGCGCTCTCCGATGGCATCGGGCATGTTGGCGGTGGCATCGGCCTAGTGCTCATCGTGCCAGTGCTGGGAGGGTTAGGCGGGCTACCAGCCTTCCTGGTCATCGCCGCATTCCTGGTGGTGGCCGCCATCCTGGCTCAGTTCGGCATCTCGACACGCAAGGAGACACTCGAAGAGATTGCTCCATAAGCCATCCATTCCGTACAACGCTACTCCCCGGGCAAGATGCGCATGATGCGCCTTGTCTGGGGTTGTTGCGCCCATGACGCGCGTCACGCCGCGATGAGTGGAATCGCCAGCAACGCCAGCAGGACGCCTGTCGCCTGGATACGCTGCACCCGTTCGCGCAATACAAGCGCCGCCAGCAGGACGGTGGCCGCGGGATAGAGCGAGGAGAGAATGGCCGCGATATCCAGGCGACCGCTGTGAGCGGCCAGCACGAAGAAGGCGTTGCCGACGGCGTCCAGGATGCCCGTGGCCACCACCAGACCCGCGACGTTTTTCCCCGGCAGAATCGGCTGCCGTCTCGCCAGCAGCACGACCAACAGGAAGATGACCGAGACGAAACGGGCCATCGCCAGCGGCCAGAAGACGGCGCCAGGGCTGACACGGCTGATGAGGATGAAGAAGCAGCCAAAGCCGCAGCCAGCCAGCAACGCCAGCCCGATCCCTTTGGATGAGCCTCCAGCGCGTTCCGGGCGCGAGATCAGCCCAATCGCCAGCAGCGCCAGGACAAAGCCGCCCAGTTGTAGCGGATGGGGAAGTCCGGTGGTGAAGATGCTGAAGAGGACAGGGAGCGTCGCCGTCAGTATGGCCGAGACGGGAGCGGCCAGCCCCATCTTGCCGCTCGCGAGGGCGGAATAGAACGCCAGCAGCCCAAGCACGCCCGCCAGACCGGCCAGCCCGCCCCAGAGCAGATCGATGGGCCGGGCAAACGGCTCGCGCCAGATCAGCGCCAGCGAGACCAGCAGCACAAGCCCTATCGTATACGCGCCGACGATGACGCTGGATGCGTTGGCGCGACGGGAGGCCAGCCCGCCGCTAAAGTCACCGCTGCCCCAGCACAGGGAAGCGCTCAGCCCAAAGACGACGGTGGCGAAGAGGTGATCCATAAGTAACCTTGAGCAATTGGTACGAGGCCCGCAATGCGCCCCAGCGCAACGCGGCGCGGCTATGAGTTGCCGCGCCTATGATATAGTCTATCACCGCAGTGGCGCCTACTTTCCACTGCGGTCTGGATGTGACAAATGGTGTCGCGTTAGAAGCGCCAGCGAGTCGCGCCGTATGGCTCCTCAGTGGCCACACCATATGCTACAACAGGTGTCATGACGTAAAGGTTCCAGGGGGATGGTCCGGCGCTCGGCGCGCTGTATGCGGCGGTGATGACGTCGTCGCCCGCGCTGGCTGGCCATCCCTGC
>JAICKD010000321.1 GCA_025928125.1 Ktedonobacterales bacterium | reverse complement strand
TGGCTGGTCGGCTCATCCAGCAGCAGCACATCCGGCGCGCGGAGCAAAAGCAGCGCCAGCCCAACACGCGCCCGCTCGCCACCAGAGAGCGTCCCCAGGTCGCGCGAGCGTGGCAGATAATCGAGGCGCAGACCCGCGAGTATCGCATCCATGCGCGCCTCCATCTCGTAGCCGCCGCGGTCCTGAAACTGGCTGGCGAGCTGGCCATATTCCGCCAGCAGCCCGTCGAGCGCCTCACCGCTGGCTTCGGCCATCGCCGCCTCCAGCGTGCGCATGCGCGCCTCAATGGAGCGCAGCCCGCCGAGCGCATCAGCCAGTAATCCATCAATCGTGCGGCCAGCGATATCGGGCAGCGTCTGCGGCAGATAGCCAATCTCCACTGAAGTCGCGCGCTGCACGTCGCCGCTATCGGCAGTTTCCTCGCCGGTGATGATACGTATCAGGGTAGACTTGCCCGCGCCGTTCGCGCCGACAAGCCCGACATGTTCGCCGGGTTCAAGCGCGAACGTGACACCATCGAGCACGGTCATAGCACCATAGGTTTTGGAGATATCGCGTACAGTTAGCAACATATGAGGTGATTCCCCTTCGCCAGGCTGGCGGAACGGGGTGTCATGGGCGGGATGTGCGTCCGCGTCATGGGCCGGGGAAATCGCGCTGAGGTAGGGAGTTCATGACCGGCAGGGAAACACACGCGCTGCCCAGACAACCCGGAAAACAGGTCTCAGGCAGAGTCACCGGTCAGGGGATGAGATGTGGAAGAGAAGTGACAAGGCACGCGGGCAGGCTATACCGCCGCGTATGGACTGCTCATCGGCTGCCGGTTAGCGTGTATATTCCATCGGTCCACCTCCAGCGCACATTCTACGCGACGATGGCGGTACGACGCAACTTTCTATCCGCCCAGCGCCAGCCGCTTCGCCAGCTCGTTCGCCAGCTTGATGCTGTAGTTCTGGCCGCGGTCTTGCGGGTAGACCTGGAACATGTTGGCGAGGTAGAGGCCCGGCAGCGGTGTCTCGTGCGGCGGAATATGCGCGCGATAGTCGCGGGTGACGATGGGCTGCGCGAAAGGCGCGGCGAATCCCCATAGGTCGGTGATCCAGTCGCGCGAGAACGCGGGATTGAGCCGCTGAAGATAGGGCGTGAACTGGTCCAGCGCCTCCTGTGGAGTGGCGCGCATCAGCGGGTGGTCCATGGGCAGGTAGTTGCCGAGATAGAGCAGATGCTTCCCGCCATACTCGTCTGCCGGGATATAGTTGGTATGCTCGACCGCCGCCAGAAATGGATAGCCCTCATCAGCGATACTCAGCCAGTAGACATCTTTCATCAACTGGCGATCCAACGCCAGAATCAGGCAGTGCGCGCCGTAGGCCAGCCCCCAGTCGTAGCGCGTACGGAAGTCGGCGGGCAGGTCGGGTACGACGCGGAAGGTTACGCGCGTCGGCAGTGTCGAGACGACGCGCGCGAAACGCTCCTCACCTGCGGCCGTCGTCACCAGCCAATTGCCGCTTTCAGACGGTCGTGCAGAATCCACTGTCACGCCGAGCCGCACTTCGCCGCCATGCATCTGGATGCCCGCGACCAGCGCCTCGTAGACCTGCTGGAAGCCGCCGCGCAGATAGCCAAGCGCAGCCGTACGGCAGTGAATGCGCGCCCAGAACCATGGCATCGCGATCTCATCGGCATAGGAGCCGAATTTGCCGCGAAAGAGCGGCTCGAAGGCGAGCGAATAGGCGCGCGGGCCAAGCCAGCGCCGCAGCCACGACGACGCGGTAACGCCCTCCAGCGGGTCCGCGTTGGGCAGCGCCTTCATCAGCGCGGCAACTGCCCCCAGTCGCAGACGATCAACGACGGGCAGCGGCGAGAATTTCAGCACCGGCAGTGCGCCATCGAGCCGCCAGGGCTTGCCGTCGATCAGCGAGCTGGTGTTGGGATGACCCCAGTAGAGCTTTTCCGCGAGCCCCAACTCGCCTACCATGGCGATAGCGTCGCGGTCCGTGCGATAGAGGTGATGGTAGAACTTTTCCAGCCATGGGCCATCCTGCTGGTCGCCGACGCGGAAACCCGCCGCCAGCCCACCCGCCACTGGTTCGCGCTCATAGACCACCACGCGCTCGCCCGCGCGAGCCAGTCGCCACGCCAGCGTCAGCCCCAGCGCGCCGCCGCCAAGAATCGCCGTGCTCCTGCTCGTCATCGTGCCTCTTCTAGCCTTCTGCCTATCCATCTCAACCATAGGGGCTGAACAGGTCGGGATTCAACCGCCGCCGCTGCCCGGCCTCCCCAGCATATCACGCGACTCAGGGCTGCTTGTGGCATCTATAGTCGCCGGAGCCGAATACCAGTAGCAGAGCAGCCCAAGTATGCCGAGTGTGCCAAGCGCGCGCAGACTGAGCAACAGCGGACGAAGCGGCAACCCCAGATAGGTCGTCATGGCGGGCGAGGCGGTTGTATCCCACTGATATGGCAGCGTGACGACAAGCAGATAGCAACATAGTACCGTGAAGAGCGGCAACGCAATGCGCCCGACTCCACGATGCCTGGCGATCCATAGTGCAGCCAGCGCCAGCGCGACGGCAGCGGCGGGCAGCGCCCAGACGTAGTGATGCACCCAGACGGTTGGCCAGAGAATGACCATCGCGCAGAGCGCCATGCCATAGCCCGCCGCATCCTTCTCCTGATCGGCCACTGCGTCACGCACCGGATGCCAGCGCCGCCAGAGAACGAATCCAACTGCCAGCGCCAGCGCAACCAACACTACATACTCCAGGGCGCGAAGGAACGATTGCGCGCCGGGAAATGTGGTGGAGAGCGCGCCTATGAGCGGCCCCAGCAGCGCCTCGTTGTGGCCAAGGCTGGCATCTGATGTCCCGACGTGCAGCGCCTGCCCGACCGACGCCAGCGCCACACCCGGACCAACCACGACAACGCACAACAGCACGAGGCCAGCGAGAACAGCCAGCCCGAAAAAGACCACCTGCCAGCGTCGCCGCAACACGAAGTAGAGCAGCAGGATGGCAGGCGTAAACTTGAGCATCGCGGCGATAGCGATCATCGCGCCGACCCAACGGAGATGTCCGCGCCGCTCCAGTTCGGGTACGAGCGCCAGCGGCAGCAAGACCAGCAGGTTGATCTGTCCGGTCAGCGCGGTCTGTATCGCTGGCTCACTGGGCAGGCACAGCAGCAGCGCCAGCGCGAGCGCCACCAGCGGAATGGGGTTGGCGAGGACAGCTGCAAGCGTCCGCTTCTCGCCAGTCTCTCCGTCAGACAGGTGGATACGGCTGCCCAGCAGCAGCGCGATTTCGCGCGCCAACACCACCGCGACCGCCAGCCAGAGCGCGCAATTGAACACCAGCCAGAGCGCCGCCAGCGTCTTGAACGGCAGCACAGTGAATGGGCTGAGCAAAATGGCGAACAGCGGCGGATAGGTGTAGGGCAGCGGCGGGCTGACGAAGGTATGAGCGACCGCGCCCGCCTGCGCCAGCACGCTGGCATCATAAATATTGGCATGGATGTCATATCGGAGCGCCCAGGCGGCGGCGTAGTAGGTCGAGAAGTCGTAGCGCCCCCCTCCTCGCAGCATCGAGGCCACGCGCAACACCCACGCGATGAGCGTTACGGCGCTGATGACCACCGCGATCAAGCTAACCACGATCCGCGCGCGAATCTGTCGGTGCGAGGCCGCCGTCTCCAGCATACGCTCACCTTTCGTCTCAGCTTCCCGCCAGAGTATCGGGCATTTCAGTACACGATGCAATTGTCTCGCCACGCCTCGCTTTGATGTAGTATGCTCTTAGTACGATCTATGCAGAATTCACGCACGCCGACAACGGCCGGACGGGAGATAGCAACATGGCGCGGATGGTACATTGTGTCAAACTAGGGCGCGAACTGCCAGGGCTGGAGAAACCACCTGTCCCCGGTGAGCTTGGCCAGCGCATCTATGACAACGTCTCTCAGGAGGCCTGGGAGATGTGGCAGGAGCATTCCCGCCTGCTCATCAACCATTATGGACTGAATCTGGCCGACCCCGACGCTCGCCAGATTCTCCGCCAGGAGATGGAAAAGTTCTTCTTCGGCGAGGATGCGGCGATGCCTGAGGGCTGGGTTCCTGAAGGGGCAGGCGGCGCGAAGGGCAAGGGCGGCGCACCTGCCGCGCCTGCGAAGAAATGAGAGCAGCGGGCGCAATCCTGCTGGTGGCGTGCTACGAGTTGGGTCACCAGCCGCTCAACCTCGCCTCGCCGCTGGCGACATTGCGCCGGGCGGGGTTCTCACCAGTCGCAGTCGATACCTCCGTCTCCGAGCTATCCGATGCCGCCATCGCGGCGGCGCACCTTGTCGCCATCTCTGCGCCGATGCATACCGCGCTACGGCTTGGCACGCGCGTTGCCTCGCGCGTCCGAAAGCTCAATCCCGACGCCCATATCTGCTTCTACGGCCTTTACGCCAGCCTCAACGCCGACTATCTGCTGCGCGACGTTGCCGACTCGATCATCGGCGGCGAGTATGAGGAGGCGCTGCTGGCGCTGGCCGAATCACTCGAATTGCGCCAGGGCTACATATCCGAGGCGATTCCTGACGTGCGCACCCGCGACCACGATGCGGCGCCTGTGCTGCGGCGGCTGGCTTATGTCGCGCCTGAACGACGTTCGCTGCCCGCGCCACAGTCCTACGCCTATCTGGTGCGTGGCGACCAGATGGTCCCGGCGGGCTACGTCGAGGCGACGCGCGGCTGCCTGCATACGTGCGCCCACTGCCCGATCACCCCAGTCTACGGCGGACGCTTCTTCGCGATTCCGCGTCCGCTCGTGCTGGAAGATATCCGCGCCCAAGTGCGTGCTGGCGCTGGACACATCACCTTCGGCGACCCCGACTTCCTCAACGGCCCGCGCCACTCGCTGGAGATCGTCCGCGCGATGCACGCTGAATTTCCACAGGTGACGTTCGACGCGACCATCAAGGTCGAGCATATTCTCGAGCGCCGCGAGGTCTTTTCGGAGCTGGCTTCGCTCGGCTGCGTCTTCGTCGTC
>JAICKD010000632.1 GCA_025928125.1 Ktedonobacterales bacterium | reverse complement strand
GCGCAGGATGGGCCAGCCTGGACCTACTCGGTGGAGAGCAAGCCGCAGCCGAACCCGGCGGTAGGGGCGGGTGGATCGGGAACCTCATCGAGTGGGGCGATCAACGTGAATAGCGGGGCTGATCCCTGCCTGACGGTGGACCCGGCGCAAGTCGGCGTGAACAATAGCGTTGGGGTGAATCAGCTGGTGGCGATTATCTCAGATCAGGTGGGTGGGGTATACGGCTGCTTTGGCGAGGTCAGTTACTCGCCGCTGTATCTCGAACCACGGTAAAGGTTGGCGAAAAGGCAAAATCAGGGATGAGATCACAGTGCATCGCAGGCGTCGTCACGCGGCGCGGGGCCAGCAAGACGTCAGGTGGGGCCGGATACGTGCAGGCCAAAGCGCTCGTCCGACCAGGCAAAATACGCGGGCAGATCGTCCCCCGCGCCAGCAGTGAGGCCCGCCCGCACCCACGCCAGCGCTGCGGCGGCATCGTCCGCATCAGCCTCGCCATGCGCCGCTCGTCGGACAAGCGCGCGCAGAACCGCCTCTGGGCCAGCGCGCAACGCCTGTTCCACATCGACGCCTACGCGCGTCTCTGGGGTTGCCTGCGCCGCCCGCCAGATGAGCAGCGCATCATCGGGACGAGCGAAGCGCGCCACGGCGGCAATCAGGCGATAGAGCGTCTCTGGGGCGAGCGCGCCCGCCGCGCCAAGAGCATCCAGTTCGCGGTGGAGCAGCCAGATGGCCAGCGCATGGTCGCCCGGCCGCAGATCGGCCAGCAACGCCTCGGTGACGGCGGCACGCCATGCGGCGTCTGCCTGGCGAGCATCGGGAGACTCCCTGCGGGCGGCTGGGCGCTCTCCCGCACGCAAGCGTTCGAGGTCACGCGCCGCGGGGCCGCTCATGTGCTGTCGCCATCATCGAGCGGGCGCACCTCGGCCAGCTCCGTGCCGCCCATCCGTATCAGTTCCTGAATGACCGGGTCGTCGCGCACCTCCCGCTCGAGCGCGGCCACATCGGGCAGATGCTTCCCTGCCGAGGTCGCGGCGTCGGCTGGCGGGGACGAGGGGCTAAGCGGCGGCTGATCGGCTGCGCCCTTCGCCCGCGTCGTCTGCGTCGGGCGTGATGGTCCAGCGGCCTGCGCCGTCGGGAATGGCACGATGTTGTTGGGCGTTGACGCATCCGACTGGCTCGATGGCGTAGGCGGAGAGGATGGCCGTTGCGGCGGTTTCGTGGCTGGCTGGCCAGAGCCACCGTCACTGGCAAGCACCAGACGCACCCGCACCGGTTGCTCTAGCACCTGCTCTAGCGCCCATTCGACCGCCTCGCGCTTGGATGGCTCGCGCAACTTCTCCAGGTGGAAAGGCCACTTGACCGCAACCGTCAGCGATAGCGGGCTGCCAGCGTCCAGCCGTACTGGCTGCGCGTCGCTCAGCAGACCCGAGACCATCGAGCTTTTCTGTTTGCAGACCTTCTTGATCATCGTCCAGCGGCGCTGAATGTCGCGCAACATATTCACCAGCGCGGCGTCCTGTTCTGCCCCCACCTGCGACGGCGGTGGCGTCGGCATGGGCGCCGCTACCACCCCAGCCTCCAGCGCGCCAGTTTCGGGTAGCGCATCATCAGCGGGCATGACCATCATGTCCTCTGCGGCGCTCTCGGCGCTGGCGTCACGGGGAGACAAGTCAGTAACGGTCGCTGGCTGGTGTGCGGCAACAGTTGGCATCGGTGGCGCCTCAAGGTGCGACTCTGGCCGCGGCAACCGTTGAGCGCGGGCAGGCTCCGCGGATCGTGGCTGCCGTTCAGTGGGCGCGTAGTCGTTTGCCAGGCCGCTGCGGGCGCAGACGCCAACGCATTCGAGGAAGGCAAGCTCCAGGGCAAGCTGCGGCACCGGCAGTCCGCGCGCGGGCTGCTCGTTACGCGCGAAGACCCGCGCGCAGGCCGCCAACTCTTCGAGGCTAAAGCGTCCAGCAAGGTCTATGGTTGCCTGTGCCTCCTCGGCGGTGCGGTCCATAATCATGGCGACATCCGCGCCCGCCCGCGCCAGCATGAGCGCGCGCCACTCCTCGGCATACTGCGCGGAGAGCTGTCGCGGGTCGGCCCCGCTGGAGACCAGCGTATGGATGCGCTCCAGCCCATCTGCGGTATTCTGGTCGGCGACCGCTTCGATCAGCGCGCGCAGGGCGGCGGGATCGGCCAGGCCAAGCATCCCGCGCACGCTTTTCGCGTCAATCGCCGTCCCACAGAACGTGATCGCCTGGTCGAGCAGGCTGAGCGCGTCGCGCATGCCACCCTGGGCCGCGCGCGCAATCATCTCGGCGGCTGCTGGCTCCAGCGTCAATCCCTCGCCATCGGCGACGTGATGGAGGTGAGACACGATATCGCGCATGCGGTGGCGGCGGAAGTCGAACCGCTGGCAGCGCGAGATGATCGTGGGCAGCACCTTGTGCGCCTCGGTGGTCGCCAGCACAAAGATGACGTGCGGTGGCGGCTCTTCCAGCGTCTTCAGCAGCGCATTGAAGGCCGCTGTCGAGAGCATATGCGTCTCATCGATAATGAACACTCTGTGATGGCCGCCGCTGCCAAGCAGATTGACATTCTCGCGCAGGTCGCGGATGTTGTCGACACCGGTATTCGAGGCGGCGTCGATCTCGATCACATCGGGCGAGCGCCCGCTGGTGATTTCCTGGCACGAGATACACTCGTTGCACGGCTCGCCGTTATGGGGATTCTGACAGTTGATCGCTTTGGCCAGCAGCCGGGCGACGCTGGTCTTCCCTGTTCCACG
>JAICKD010000786.1 GCA_025928125.1 Ktedonobacterales bacterium | reverse complement strand
GGCGTCATCGTCAACACCGCCTCGGTCGCGGCCTTCGACGGGCAGGTTGGTCAGGCGGCGTACTCCGCCTCGAAGGGCGCCGTCGTCAGTATGACACTGCCGATTGCGCGCGAGCTGGCGCGCTACGGCATCCGCGTGATGAGCATCGCGCCGGGCATCTTCGATACCCCGATGCTCGCGGGGCTGCCAGAGCCAGCTCGCCAGTCGCTCGGCCAGCAGGTGCCGTTCCCGCCGCGTCTGGGCCGCCCGGAGGAGTACGCCGCGCTGGCGCAATCCATCATCGAGAATACGATGCTTAACGGCGAGACGATCCGGCTGGATGGCGGGATAAGAATGGCTCCGCGCTAAGCAGACTTCAATCCCCTGACCTTGCGACTGGTCCTAGCGCGCGACCAGTAAGGCCCAGAGCAGGAGAAGGAAGGTCAGTATCTGCAACGCCGCACGCAGTGCATGCCAGCGGGCGAAGCGATCCAGCAGCGCCGACAAGAGGGCATCGTTGTCGGGCGTCTTGCCCACCCGTAGCATGATAGGCGCTGCCCGAGACGTGGCGAGAAAATGGCCGATGCTCGTGAGCGCGGCAATGCTCAGTGGAAACAAAAGATCCGTGGGCTGGCGCTCGACGTAGGCCACCAGGGTAGCCACGACGGTCACCAGGGCAGCGCTGATAGCCGTCGTCGGATATACCCTGATCCCGTTGCCCAGATCGCTTCCACGCGCGAAGGCCGCATAGGCTACTGCTCCGATGCTATGGCGCGTCGGGAGCTTAACAAGCGCGACTTCGAAACCGAGGCCGCCCAGAATGCCATTGAGGACGGTCGCGGCAACAATCAAGACCACAAGCGGTGTCATTGTCGTTCCCTCCTGACTGGTAGCTGAATGCTACGCAGGGAGCAAAGACGTCAGGAACTGGTGCGTGTGGTGACATCTCTTTTGCCCACCTCAAGCGCGTCTCCAGCGTCATCGTGAACTGCCGCCGATTTCGGCGCAAAGCGCGCGATCGAGCGGACGAGGAATGGGACTGCGATGAGGGTGGGCGCTACCCAGAAGGTGAGGGTCGGGAGCCGGTTCAGGCCGGGGAAGAGGTGGGCATTGTCGACGTAAAACGCCGTCCATAGGACGACATACGACGCGATCATGCCGCTCAAATGGGCGATCACCCACCAGTCCCCCAGCAAGCGCCGCAGCCAGGAGGTGTGACGAAACCGTCGTGCGCTATAGCCAGCCAGCGCGAGACTATAACCGAGGTGGGCCAGCCCGAAGAGATAGGCGTCGGCGCTCCAGCGCTGGACCGAGAGGATGGTAGCTGTAAGAAACACCACTGTGTATGCCCAGAGATAGCGCTTACCCCAGCGATGATGGCGCGCTGGACCTTTGGGGACGCTGAAGGCCACCGCACCAGTGACTCCAGCGGTTAAGCCCGCGAGCGCATGCGCCACGAGCGGCACGAAGAACGCGAGCGGCAAGCCATCGATGCGCGGCATCTTCGTATTCCTTTCGCCCAGGCAGGATATCCGTAGCTGCAACATCTCGTATCATCACGCGAGGTTGCCTATATCGCGCTTCTCACGCCGATTTGAGCGCTCAGCCCACCAGAGCAGCAGGCCCACAGCCAGCCCGAACATCGTCGCAATGACCATCGCGAGGATGGAGGTCGCCAAAGTCGGCTTGGTCGTCATCAAGTAGACGATGCCGAGCAGCACGCTGACGTAGGTGTAGAGTCCAACGCCCACGAGCGGGTCATGGGTGCGTGTGGTGAGCGTAGCGGGCAGCGGACCGTCGGGAACAGCGGCTGCAGCCCTGGCGATAGCCCGTAGACGTGGATCGATGACGAAGGCGCCGAATGGAGCGAGAAGCACGAAACTGATCGTGGCCACGATGATCCAGGTGGCTTGCTCTCCCCAGGCCGTGAGCGCCATGTAGAACCCAGCGATGCCGAGCAGGAGGATGCTGACGATGGCAACTACCCCGGACGGCTGGATCAGGCTGGTGAGGGTACGCACCTGCTCAACGCGTCGCGACCGCCGCAG
>JAICKD010000506.1 GCA_025928125.1 Ktedonobacterales bacterium | reverse complement strand
TGGTTCTGGCAGTCCGCGCAGGCGGACTTCGTGGCCGCAGGCCATTGAGGCGCGACTTCAGTCGCCAGCCGTCCCATGTGCAAACATCCAGCATATAGTATACCCCACAAACGCGCTCATACGGCTTGACATGCGCGCGGAGACTGGATACCATAAATACACAACAGAAGACAGGCGCAACGCGAGATGAGTACGCCAGCGCCGGGCTAGCAGCAAGCCGCGGGATGATGCGACGCGGCGCCCGGATGGCGGAAATCCACTCGCAAGCCTCCTCCCGAAAACCGCGCACATCTGGCGGCAGAAGGTGGGACGCGGATCAGCGTTAGCGGTCGTTGAGGTCGTCTGAGGCCACGCGGATGCGCGCGCCCGGCGACGAACAAAGGTGGCACCACGATACGCCGCTCGTCCTTTGAGATGGGCGGCGTTTCATATTTTCCTGAAAGCAGGAGGAGAGAGCATGTTAGACCTGGCATTCATCCGTGAGCATCCCGATCTGATCAAAGAGGTCGCGCGTCGACGCAAGACCGCAGTAGACGTGGATGCGCTGCTGGCCATCGATAGCGAGCTACGCACCGTCCGCCGCCAGGCCGAAGAGCAGCGCGCCGAGCAGAACCGCCTCTCGAAGGCCATCCAGCAGGCGGGGAGCGACAAAGAGGCGCGCGAGGGCTTCATCCAGCAGGGGCGGGTCGTCGCCGCGACGCTGAAAGAGCTGGAGCCTCGTGAGCGCGAGCTGGAGGCGCGACTGCGCGAGCTCTGGCTGCTCGTGCCGAACATCCCCGACGCTACCGTACCCGAGGGAGCGGGCGAGGAGGATAACGTCGAGGTGAAGCGTGTGGGCGCGCCGCGGACGTTCGACTTCGAGCCGCTCGATCATGTGGCGCTGATGCGCGGACAGGACTGGCTGGACCTCGAGCGTGCGGCGAAGATCGCTGGCTCGCGCAGCTATATCCTCAAGGGCGAGGCGGTGCTGCTGGACCTGGCGCTGATGCAGTTCGCGCTCAGCCGGGTCGTGCGCAAGGGCTTCACGCCGCTGCTCGTCCCGGCGATGGCGAAGGAATACTGCTTTATCGGCAACAGCCAGTTCCCGCGCGGGCGCGAACAGACCTACGCGCTGGAGGCCGACGACCTCTATCTCGTCGGCACCGCCGAAGTCTCGATTACTGGCATGCATACGGGCGAGATTCTGCGCGAAGAGGATCTGCCGGTGCTCTATGTCGGCTACTCGCCCTGCTATCGGCGCGAGGCAGGCACCTACGGCAAGGATACACGCGGCATTCTGCGGGTCCACCAGTTCGAGAAGGTGGAGCAGTACGTCATCTGCAAGGCGGACCATGAGGAGTCGGTGAAGTGGCACGAGTCGCTGCTGGCGAACGCCGAGGAGATCGTGCGTGCTCTGGAGCTGCCCTATCGAGTGCTGAACATCTGCACCGGCGATCTGGGTGACGCGAAGGTGAAGGGCTACGACATCGAGTGCTGGATTCCTTCGGAGGACCGCTACCGCGAGACGCACTCGGATTCGTACTTTCACGACTACCAGGCCCGCCGCGCCGATATCCGCTATCGCGACGGCGATGGGACGGTGCGCTACGTCCACACACTGAACAACACGGCGCTCGCCTCGACGCGGACGATCATCGCGCTGCTGGAGAACCACCAGCAGGCGGACGGGACGATTGCGATTCCCCAGGCGCTACGCCCGTTCCTCGGCGGCCAGGCGACGCTGGGCAAGCCATGGCGGTAGCAGACCCTCTCCCCTAACCCCTCCCCGGCGCGGGAAGGGGAGCCAGATTCGCCCAGTCGGACACTCGCCGGGCGGCTCTGGCAACCCGCGCAAGCGGGTTTTGTGGCGGAGCGCAGCGAGGCTGTCCAGGCGCGGTTTCAACCGCCTGCGGACAGTCAATCGTACTGCGTGAGGTTGTACTGCTGTATCAGCGCGATGAGCGAGGAGCCGGGATCGTTGTTGGCGGTGTAGTGGCCAGCGTCCCAGGGAGACGCGCCGAGCGCCTTCGCCGCCGCCTCCGGCCCGCCACTTCGCGCGGCGGAGGCGATCTGGTTGTAGTAGCTCAGTTTGGCGACCTGGATGTAGAAGCGCACGCCATCCTCGGGCGAATCGGCGTAGGCGAAGGTCGAGGGCGAGCCGGGAGCCGATGTACCTGGCACGAATGGCTCATCAATCAGCCCGCCGCAGTTGCCAAAGTTATAGCCGGTAAAAGTGGGCGCCTCCCATCCCTGTTCCAGCCCCCACTGCGCCAGAATCATGCTGGTGGGCCAGCCCGTCGCCTCGTGCGCCTGCTGGGCCTAGGGCAACGCAAACCGCACATACGCCGCCTCGCCCTGGATCACCGGGCCATCGATCGCCGAGGCAAACGGCGTGCTACCCGCCGCCTGCGCCACATTCGACTTCGACGGGATGCAGAGCTGCA
Organism: Ktedonobacterales bacterium; assembly: GCA_025928125.1. Lineage (GTDB taxonomy): Bacteria > Chloroflexota > Ktedonobacteria > Ktedonobacterales > JADMIN01 > DAHUXT01. Next base: position 1,033 of record JAICKD010000506.1, on the reverse strand, counting down.
TCCCTATCGGCGGGTCGTTGACATCAAATATGCCATTCGCCCGCGCGATATCTTCGACGCTCACCCCGTCGATCCGCGCCAGCGAGATCAGCGAGTCGCCCACATCCACCGTGTGCCAGCGGCAGCCCAGTTGCGACCGTGGCAGGCCAGCGCCCCTCTCAAACGTCGCATAGACGCCCAGCGCGACAAATACCGCAGCGACCGCGCCGAGCGTGACCCAGTCGCGGGCGCGCATCGGCCGCATCTGACGATAGCCGAACTTGCCCGCCTTGACCAACCCTTTGCCGCCCATCGCTAAACCGCTCCCAACCAGTCGCATCGCACGCCGTTTTCGGCTGCGCTGGCCATCGCCGAAGATATCAGTGGTCTTACTACTCGTGGCATGATTGAGCCATTCGCTCGATTGCAGCGGACGAGAATCACCCACATCGAACGCATCGCCATATTTGTCGTCGGTGCGCGACCTCTGCTTGACATCTGGAAGGACTTTCGACTTTTTGCGCACCCGCGAACTCCTGAGAAATGTGTATGCCATCAACTCACCAGCAAGGTATCACATGGAACGAGTCCCTGCTTGCAAGATGGGAAGAAGGGTCTGCCAGGTCGTGGAGGAGAGCGCTATGCCGTGAAGAGAACACCAAGGAGAATGCCCAATGCGGCACCGGCAAAGACCTCGACTGGCGTATGGCCTATCAGTTCGCCGAGACGATGCACGTCGAGTCCGCGCTCGTGAAAGAAGTCTTCCATCATCAGATTGAGGATGCGCGCCTGTTTGCTGACGGCGCGCCGCACGCCCGCCGCGTCATACATCACCACCCCGGCGAAGACCGCAGCCAGCGCAAAGTAGACTGACCCCAGGCCATCCACGCGCGCCACCCCAGTCGCCAGCCCCATCACCAGCGCCGAATGCGAGCTCGGCATACCGCCAGAGGCAAAGAGATAGCTCGGCTCGAATTTATGGGTCGCGATAAGCGCCAGCAGCACCTTGATGCCCTGCGCCACCAGCCATCCCGCCACAGCGGCCCACAACACG
>JAICKD010000226.1 GCA_025928125.1 Ktedonobacterales bacterium | reverse complement strand
GGGCGCCGCGCTGGGTCGAAGATCGGCGTGGAGGTGCGTCCGAGAATCCGCCAGCCGCCGGGGCTATCAGTAGGATAAATGCCTGCCTGGCGGTCGGCGATAGCTACGCTGCCGGATGGAACACGCCTGCGTGGTGTGGAGAGCCGCGGAACGGCGAGCGCGCGGGGCAGGCCTGTGAGATAGGGGAAGCCTGCCAGAAATCCGAGGAATGCCACCCGATACGTGGTTGAGGTATGCCGGTCGATGACCTCCTCTGGCGTTCGCCCAAGGAGTTCGGCCACGTTGTCGAGGTCAGGACCAAAGTCTCCGCCATAATGGACTGGAATGTTGACGAGCCGTCCTCTGGGTAACGGACCCGCGCTGGGACGGTTGAGCAGGCTGTGGAGCATGGCAACCATGTCCATAGGATCAATGAGAAATGGATTGAAGCGTATCAAAATCGATGCATACGCTGGTACCACATCTAACAGTCCGAGTGGGGGTGTGGAGTCGAGCGTGGCGATGAGCGCCAGGACTCTGCGTGTCGCGGTCGGGCCAGGGTGGCGGCCCAGTCGCACGAGTATCGCCGCGTCGCCCGCCACCACAATCCACGGCGCGTTCCTTCCTTGCGCTCGCTTCATGGAATAGACCCCACTTCTCAGACGAATTGCATGAGTTTGCCTCAATATCAGTATGACACATCGGCCAACCGCTAAGACTCGCGGCGCATCCTGCTGGAGTGTGAGCGGCTTGCCATACATTTACATGATCGCGATAGCGACATCAGTTGGCACGCTTGATGCTGACAAGAACGCGTATATCATGTGCGGCTCCGAGTCTACTGGAAAGCGAAAAGTGATGAGCACAGGCGTTGATGTTGTCGTGCGTGGCGGTCTGGCTCCGGAATCGCAACTGGTTATCGAGAAGATAGCCGCGTTCGATAGAATCTCGGGAGAGGTTCTGGCCAACTTCCCATACGTTCAGGATGTGCATGGGCAGCGTCGATTCTCGTCATTCCCGATTCTGGCCACGGTACATTACCTGCACGCCCTCTGGATATGTAACTGCAAGGATATGCTGCTCAGTGTGCCAGTGACGGGGAGGCGCAGAAAGGGAAGTGACGGCCGATTCGAGCGCTACGAGGGGCAGTACGCGCTGGAGTTACTGAGACAGTGGCAAGAGGGCAAGACCTCAAACCTTGTCGATTTTCTTGAGTTGAAACTCGACTATGCGCCATTTGGCCTCATCATGCGGAGCTTTGAGGCAGCGATACAGAACGAAGACAGGGCGCTTGCCCGTCGTCTGGCCCATGGACGCACGATTCTGCTCAACCGCACTCAGAATCTGGTGTGCGCGCTCCGCAATATCTTTGCTCTTCAACCGGATCGGCAGTTGCGCGAGGTGCGTGAAGCCTGCGCGCAATATGGCCACACGATTGAGCAATGTGACGAGCAGCTTGCCGCGATGGATTCAGCGCTCTACTCGTACGTCCCGCATCCAGCGCTTGCCCGTCGTAACATGCAGCTCATGAACTCCCTGGGAATGAGAATCACCGATAATGCCGCTGACCGGCCAGGGAAACGCACCGCGTCAGTGCAACGCCCGGCCATGCCGCAGTATGCCTATGCCGACTTTGTGGTCATGGGCGCTACCACATTGCTGTGAGCGGAACGCTGGGCGTATTCCTGGCGCCCGCGAAATACTCGGGGTAAATTCAGCCACAGCCACGGCCTCAGGGAAAACTCGCACGCCGGGTACAGAGCGCTGGCCCTAAATACCCGGCGTGCGATTTGCGTAGAATGCTGCTCGTAAGCTACTACCGATTGCGCATACCGATTCCGCGCCCACCAGTCACCAGATGGACAATGAGCAGCAAGATAATCGCACCGGCGAGTGCGGTGACAAACGTCCAGATGATGCCGTTGACATCGATGCCGAACAGTCCAAGAATGAATCCACCTATCAGGCCACCGAGGATGCCGACGATGACATTCCCGAGGCAGCCCAGTCGGTTACCCTGCACCAACTGGTCGGCGATTGCTCCCGCGATGCCCCCGATGACGATCCAGACGATCCAGCCCCAGACCACGCCCAATACACTTGCCATGACTATCGAGACGGTTGCCAGCATCTATACACCTCCTGCGCTTCCTGTGCGTGCGACGATCTCTCGCGACGTTTGCGACGTCGCCGTATGCTCTACACGCAAGAGCGGCGCCAGCGCACAGTCAGTAATAGTGCTGAAGTCTACAGGCTCGACCCTCTCATATCGGCAGGCTCGACAGGCGGGCGGCGCAGCCGACGGCCAAAATAGAGCGTTCCGAAGACAAGCAGCGCGCCCAGCGAGAGCACGGTGTTCCAGGCTGGTGGATCGAAGGGATGCCTGGTACTGGCGCCAAGCAGCAAGAGCAGTTGGTTGAAACTCCAGAGAGCCAGCGAGTAGATCCAGGCGGTGAGCAGGGCGATAAACGCGACCAGCCCCAAGAAGCGAAACGTATTCTCTGCGATTCGCCCGTGAAACACGACCAACGCGAGCGCGATAACAATACTCACAGCCGATACTACAGCCCACGGCGCGGCGGTTACAAGCAGAAATGCCTCGTCGGCGAGCGACTTGCCACTGTGAAAGTAGGTCTGGATGTGTGCTGCAGCCTGAGCGACGGCTGCCACCCCCAGGAAGATGAGTGGTGGCCAGAGTACATTGCGCAGCGGCAGCAACAGACTCTCAGAAGCGACTTCCGCTGCGGTGGCCTGTTGTCCTCCGCCACCGCCGCGGTTTAGGGCGGCAAGCAAGGTGTCCAGCAATGTCCGCGAGACATGTTCTGAAATTGCCTGCGTGCTCGATTGCTCACGGATGGAAGAAGGCAGCGGTCGTGACACGCTCGATTCGCGCTGAACGCCACCCAGGGCTGCCAGCCCGCTGACTGCGCCCGCGAGCGCTAGTACTAACAGTCCAGTTGGTAAGGCGATCAGTGCAAGTATGGTGTCGACGAAGGTGAGCGTAGGTGGATCGGCTTTGGTCAGCCCTGGCGGCGCGCACTGGCCCAGCGGCCAGGATACGGTACAGCCGTTGGTGAAGACCGATGAATTGGTCAGATGCCAGAATGTGGCGACGATATCGGGCCGGAAGATGATCGCAAGCGCCGCACAGAGCAGCGCGCCCGCCAGCAAATCACCCGCCACCAGTTGCTGCATGCCGGGGAGCCGTTTTGCCTGGTTCGTCTCGCCCAGTCCGATATCGACACGCCTATTTGGAGGGAGTCCGCGCGCGCGTCGGAACCAGCGCCGTCCCGAATCGAGCGCATAGACGGCAAGAACTCCAAAGTTTAGCAGGGCATAGAACCAGGGGCTGGAGACCAATTGCTCGACGGCGACTCGAAGATGGAAGAGCTGTTCAAGCAGGGAGTTGAGCAACTCGCCAAAGGGAATGCCATAAAAGAACGTGATGAGCACGATGATCATTGCGATCAGCGTAATCGCTACGACGACGAGACGATAGATCCGGACAGACGCGTCGCGCAGGACTGCCACTTCGAGCGTTAACACCAGCAGGCAGAGCCAGAGATAGAGCACCCACGGCTGTCGGAAGATCATGTCATATGCATAGTTGCTCTGCAACCGTCCGAGAAATCCGGTCAGCCCCAGCACGATCACTCCGCTGAGCCCGAGCGCGACAATATACCACAGCGGAAAATGCACCAGAAAAGTGCGACGTTCCTCGTCATAGACATCGGTGATAGCATGGCGCGCCGACCCCGCCTTGTCGGTATTCCCCTCCATAAACCCTCTCTTTGCCTCATGGCCGATGTCTCGCGCAGCGCTTGGCATAGCGCGCTACTCGTACGGTGGTTGCCAACCGCTTGTTGCAATTCCAGTGCCGTACATGCTGCGATTCGCAGGGGTGTCAGCGGTTGGCCGACGAAAGCCGGATAGCCTTGCGACGAGTATAGCCCAAGCAGGCCACAATTGGGCGATTTTCGGGCAATGCGCGGGAAACATGATATGCTGGCGGGGGCAGTCACGGAGCGGTGTGGCTGCGTGTGGTTACGCGGGTGCGAGGAGACGGCGCGGCATGTATCTCAAACGGCTTGAGCTGCATGGCTTCAAGAGCTTCGCTCCACGCACGGTGTTGGAGTTCAGCCCCGGAATCACCGCTATTGTTGGTCCGAATGGCTCGGGAAAGTCCAACATAGCGGATGGAATACGCTGGGTGCTTGGTGAGCAGAGCATGCGTCAGTTGCGTGGCAAACGTAGCGATGACGTGATCTTCGCGGGTGGTCAGGGGCGCGGCGCCGCGCAGATGGCCGAGGTGGGCCTTGTGCTGGATAACAGCGCGGGCTGGCTGCCGTCCGACTTTACCGAGGTAACCGTGGCCCGGCGCAGCTTCCGATCAGGGGATAGCGAATACCTGGCGAATGGGCAGCGTGTCCGCCTGAAAGATGTGTTGTACCTGTTGGCCCAGGCGCGCATCGGCCATGACTCATACACCGTGATCGGGCAGGGACTCGTCGATCAGGCGTTAAGCCTCCGCGCTGAGGAGCGACGTGGTCTCTTCGAGGATGCCGCTGGCATTCGCCAGTTTCAGGCGCAACGCAGCGAGGCCGAACAGAAATTGACGCTCACCCAGAGCAATCTCTCACGTCTGCGCGACATTCTCGGCGAGATCGAGCCGCGACTCGCGCCACTTGCCGAGCAGGCGCGACGGGCGCGTGAATTTGCGGGCGCTCATGAAGATCTCACGCGGCTGCTTCGTCAATGGTATCGGCGACAATGGACGGATTTGCATACTGCCAGTGCTGCCGCCGATGCCGCCGAGCATGAATTGGAGAAGCGAATAGCTCAGCTTCAGGCGCTGCTAGCCGAACAGGATCAGCGTATCGCCGCGATTCGCGAGGAACGCGAAGGGCTGCTAGGGCAGATTGCTCGGGTGAGGCGCGAACGCGGGGCTGGGCTGGATGCCTTGCAGACGGCTGAGCGCGAGCTGGCGGTGGCGCGCGAACGGATAGATAGCGTCGAACAACAGCAGAGCGACCTCGGCGCCGAGCAGGAACAACAGGAAGACGCGATCATCGCTGGGCGAGCGCATGCGGAGGCGCTGGAGGCGCAGGTTGCCCAGGCCACCGAGACGGCCGATGCCACAGCGCGCCAATTGGAAATCCTCGAGAGCGCTGGACACGCCGCACGTCAGGAACAGGAGCGCGAGGAGGCGCGACTGCGGGCGGCGCAACGCGATGTCATCCAGGTGCAGGCCAGGCTTGGCGCGGCTCAGACAGAACTGGGACGGTTGCAGCGGCAGGTGGGCGAGCGCAATCGCACCCTGGCTGCCCGGCGCGATTCGGTAGCGCAGTTGGAGCGCAAACTGGCGGTGGCGGGAGATGCACTGGAGGCGCGCCGAAGCGAATTCGACGTGGCGCATCGAGCCGTCGAGGACCTGGTAGCCCAGCGCGAACAGGTTACCCGCGAAATTGCCGAAGCGCAACTCGAGTTGGAGCGACTGCGCACCGCGGTGGGCGACGGCGAGCGGGAACGCCACGCGCTCGCCGACCGGCTGGCATTGCTCGAAGAGTGGCGTCGCAATATGGAGGGCTTCAGCGATGGACTGCGCGCATTGCTGCAAACCAGAGATGACGAAAGGCCGCCAGTGGTTGGGGTCGTCTCGCAGGTGATTCGCGCGCCAGCAGAGTTCGAGGCGGCAATCGAAGCGGCAATGGGAAGCTTCCTCCATGCGGCGATCCTGCCTACCCGGCAAGATGCGCACGAGGCTGCGCGCTGGCTGCGCGAACGAAGCGGTGGGCGGGCGACGATGCTCTGGCTTGACGAGCCGGGCGAGCAGCTGGGGACGCCAGATATGCCGCAGGCAGACGGCGAACGATTCTTCGGTTTCGCTCATGAAGCCATCCAATGCGTGTCGGAACATCGTCTTGTGATGGCGCGCGCGCTCAGGGGCGCCTACATCGTGCGCGACTTGACGGTGATCGCGGATCGCTGGGGTGACCAGGCGCCGCCCGTACCGCTCGTGACGCTCGATGGCGAGGCTGTGCATCCGAAAGGATGGTTGCGTGGAG
>JAICKD010000036.1 GCA_025928125.1 Ktedonobacterales bacterium | reverse complement strand
CGGGTCATAGTCGCCCCTGCGCATCTTAGTGCGTATAGTAAGCGCTTCTCGAAGCATGTTGAACGTATCGCGCCCAAGCCGAACACGGCTGTTGGCCATGTAATACCACGGTATCGGCGCCTCACGTATCGCGAAGCCATGGCGTCGGGCGATGGCGAGGAGTTCGACGTCGAATCCCCAGCCGGAAATCGTCTGTTGCGTGCAGAGTGTCAGCGCAATGTCACGGGGCATGCACTTGAAACCGCACTGGGTATCCTGAATCCCCGGCAGAGCCAGAATCTGCACGATTCGGTTGAAGACTCGGCCCATCGCGTGACGATACCACGGCTCGCCATAGCGGCGCGCGCCTGACGCTTCTCGCGAGGCAATCGCGATGCCTGCGATTTCCTCGGCCGCCAGGCGCAGGCGTTCCAGTTCGTGTACTGGCATCGAAAAATCGGCGTCGGCAAACGCCACCAATTCTCCACGGGCGGCGCGCGCTCCGTCTCGCACCGCGGCGCCCTTGCCCGCATGGGACACCGAATGGAGCGAGAGGGCTGCCCACTCTGTCATAGCGGCGCGCACGACCTTTGCAGTCTCGTCGGTGCTCCCATCATCGACGACGATCACCTCGGAGGAATAGGGCTGACCGTTCAGCCAGGCGCGCAACTGCCGCAGGCTCTCTGGAAGACGGTGCGCTTCGTTATACGCGGGAATGATGATGGAGAGCTTGGGTGGACGAGGCGAATCCTCCATAGCCATCTTGGTCCCTTCGCTTGGCGCATAATCCGTTCCTCCATTATACGTTTTCGCACAGCAAAACCCTCCCAAATAGGCCGGGAGGGTTGGGTTGCATCATCGGAGGAGACGTCGTAGTCGCACGTCGAAAGTCAGCTCGCAACAATGACATCGCGGCGTGCGCGAGGGCGCGCAACGCGGCCAGATGGGGGAAGCGACTCAGACAATGGGCGGCTGGGCCGTACCGCGCCACGGGTAAGCGCGCCCGATCTGGGCGCGGACGTCATCTCGCCTATATCTGCTGTTTGGCGCAGCGCGACGGCAATCACCTCATCCATGGATTCGACTGGCGCGAATGAGAGTTGCGCGCGGATATCGGGTGTCACCTCGTCGAGGTCTTTGAGGTTACGGCGTGGCAAGACAATGGTATGAATGCCAGCCCGATGTGCGGCGAGCACTTTCTCTTTGATGCCGCCGACCGGCAACACACGGCCACGGAGCGTCACCTCGCCGGTCATCGCGACATCGCGGCGCACCGGCCGCCCACTCAGCGCCGACATGATGGCGATTGCCATCGTGACCCCAGCCGATGGGCCATCTTTGGGGATGCTCGCGGAGGGCAGATGCACGTGAATGTCGTTGGTTTCGTGAAATAACGCTGGCAGGCCAAGCACCTGCGCCCGCGCGCGGGTGAATGTGAGCGCGGCCTGTGCCGACTCTTTCATTACGTCGCCGAGCTGCCCGGTCAGTTGCATCGAGCCGCGACCAGGAAGAGCCATCACCTCTACCGTTGTCAAATCGCCGCCAGCCGCCGTCCAGGCGAGGCCAGTTGCCACACCCACCTGATCTGCCTCCTCGGCCTCCGTTGGGAAGTACTTCTGCGGGCCAAGATAGGCGGGGACTCGCACCGAGGTAACGTTGGCTTTATGACGGCGTCCCTCGGCGATTCGTTTGGCGACACGCCGCATGATAGCGCCCAACTCGCGGTCCAGCCCGCGTACGCCAGCCTCGAAGGTGTATTCGCGGATAATACGACGGACCGCGCTCTCGTCGATCTCAATCCGTGAGCTGTTTAGCCCCGTGTCACGCATCTGGCGAGGTATCAGAAATTGCTGGGCGATCTGAGTTTTCTCTTCCTCGGTATATCCCGGAACCTCGATGATTTCCATCCGGTCGCGTAGCGGTGCGGGAATCGTATCCAAGACATTTGCCGTCAGAATGAAGAAGACTTTCGAAAGGTCATAGGGCGCTTCAAGGAAGTGATCGGAGAAGCTGTTATTCTGCTCGGGGTCGAGCACCTCCAACAGCGCCGCCGCTGGATCGCCGCGAAAATCGGAGGCGAGTTTGTCGATTTCGTCAAGCACAAAGACAGGATTGACAGTCTTCGCCAGCTTCATCGATTGCAGGATGCGCCCCGGCAGCGCGCTCACATAGGTGCGGCGGTGGCCGCGAATCTCAGCCTCGTCGCGTACCCCACCCAGTGAGACACGCACGAAAGTACGGCCCATCGCCTCGGCAACTGAGCGACCAAGCGATGTTTTGCCCACCCCTGGAGGGCCGACCAGGCAGAGAATTGGCGCTCGCCCCTCGGGTGCGAGTTTTCGGATTGCCAGGAACTCCAGGATGCGCTCTTTCACCTTTTCGAGTCCGAAATGATGGGCATCGAGCACATCGGCGACGTGCGACAAGTTCAAGTTATCGCGCGAGGCGACACTCCACGGCAACATGATGAGCCAGTCGAGATAGTTGCGCAGGACACTATATTCCGGCGCCATCGAGGGCATTGCTTCGAGGCGGGCCAGTTCGCGGAGCGCGCGTGTCTGCACCTCTGCGGGCATGCCAGCGGCTTCGATGCGTTCACGTAACTCGCTGATTTCACGGAGAGCAGGATCATGCTCGCCCAGTTCTTGCTGGATGACCTTCATCTGCTCGCGGAGATAGAACTCACGCTGGCCGCGATCGATCTCTCGCTGGACGTCGGCTTGAATCTTACCCTCGATCTCCAGCACGTTGAGCTCGCGCAGCAACAGCAAACACGTCTTACGCAGACGTTCTTGAGGGTCAAAGATTTCGAGGAATTCCTGACGAATGGGCAGTGCGGGCTCTAATTGGGCAATAATGAAGTCAGCCAATTCACCCGCTGGCGAGACGTTGAGCGCCTGCACATACATATCTTCGTTGAGTCGCTGACTCAGCCGTGTGCATTTCTCGAAGTAGCCGAGCGCTGTGCGAGCAAGCGCCTCGGTTTGGTCGCTCGTGCTTGCGGCTTCAGCATAGGATATACCGCGGACACGTCCAAAAGGCGTTTCGTGCAGCCAGTTTGTGATCCGAAACCGACGCAAGCCATGCACAAGGACGCTGCTAGCGCCATCAGGCATGCGCAAGACGCGATTGATGGAGCACTCGGCGCCAACGGTATAAATATCACCAGGGAGGGGATCGCTCGTCTGCTCAGAGCGCTGGGCCACCAGCAATATCGTCTGGTCGTTGGCGGAAGCCGCCTCGACCGCCTGGAGCGCGGGATCACGGTCAACAAAGAGTGGGAGCACCATGCCGGGCAAAACGACGGTGTTACGCACGGGCAACACGGGCAGCTCCCGGATTGTCTCCATGCTCTCTGTCACGCCACGCTGTGCGCATGCGGTCACTATAGTATCTGCTATTCGCGCATCACGAACGCGGCGGGTAGGACGTGGCCGCTTTTCCATGGATGCCTCCTGGAAGTATTGCCGGTGCGTTGGCAGTTGCGCCAAAAGCATACTGATCGGGTTGCTCGCTGGTGCTAGCCTGCTCGTTCGCAGTATACTTCAGCAGCCAGTCAATGGCAATCAACTGGCCGGACTGTCTGGCCGCATCTGGGTATATCTGTCGCGCTCCGACTGCTATAATGACGGACGAGATTTGCGCAATGGCACACAGTTCTCCGTATCTGGTGACGTCTGTCATGATTCACAGGGCAAGTGGCCAGATTAGTGACTCTCGTAGCAGTGCTGCCTAAAAACGCCGTGAGCCTGCTAACTCTCCAAACGAGCCTGTCAGATTGCTCTCGCGTGGGAAGCGCTTTGGCGACAAGATATAATAGAATGACATACGTAACATGGTGACCATAACGACGGATGTGTCTGGCCAGGTGCTGGGTGGCAATTTCCATGAAGGCGCAGAGCGCCAGTTGTGGTCCTGAGGCGGATCTGGAGAGGGAGGATGGGGTGATGGGGATTGAATTCACATTTCCGCGCTGTCGCAAATGCGGCGCGGGTGATCTGGTTCCGCTGTCAGATTTCGGTAGTCAGGGAGCGCCGATTCAGTTTAAGGCCTGGGTTTGCACAAACCCTAACTGCCTCTACAACATCAAGATACGTAATGGCGATGTCATCGTCAACGAACCAGTGAGCGACGCTTTACAACATCCGTATAGAACGTCACGCTAGCGCTAGCGCGTTGGCCTGCTTGATATGCCTGATCCATGTGTCACCGAGGACGATGGTGATATATGCCACTGCGTGTCAACACCTTACCGTTTACAGCATGGGGAATGCCCTGTTTGACTGGCGCTGTGCCTACCGAGGCGGCAGTTCACCGTATGAAATGGGTCTGCGCATGCTAGCGATTGGGTGTATCGATGCGGTATAGTTTCCGGGTTGCGCTGGTGAATTCATCCTGATGAGGGATTCCTGGCGTAGCGCGGATATTCGCAACGTCCATTCGACTCGCTTTCGAGTCACCTGATACACATCTTGAGGATAGAGCATCGTGTTCAAACGACTCCGCGACGGACTTCTCGGGCGCACCGAGCCAGATCAGCAGGAGATTGCGCAAACTGCTGTTTCACCTGAGGCTGATGAGGCCGTTGAGATTGATGAGACAGATGAGACAGATGAGGCCGTTGACGCCAGTGAGGTTGGCGAGGCGCTGCCAATTGAGCCTCCGCCAGCCGCGCTGACTACCTCAGCGTCAGGTGTACCAGAGCCTGCGACTACGCTGCCCGAACTAGAGGCTGGAGACGCATCGCCAGGCGACGACATCGCCGACCTTAGTGGGTCGGATACGGGCGAACAGGAGCGTCGGGGCTTCTTCCGCAATCCGTTCAAGTTCAGCCTGGGCAAGACACGCCAGATCTTCGGGCAGATAAATACCGCCTTCGACGAGGCAGATGATATCACCGAAGCGTTGTGGGACGAGTTAGAGGAAACACTCATTACCGCCGATGTCGGCGTTCAGACCACAGAGAGCTTGATGGACACACTGCGCGAACGTGTGCAAGCGGAGGGAATGAAGCGCGGTTCAGAACTGCGCGACGCGCTGAAGGAAGAACTCGAAATTCTGCTTGGCGATCCTGAGTCGCTCGTGTTTTCGGATACCTCGCCGATCTCGGTCTATCTCGTTGTCGGCGTTAATGGCGTTGGGAAGACGACCAGCATAGCCAAGCTGGCGAATTTGCTCAAGAAACAGAAGCATCGTGTTCTTCTGGCCGCTGGTGATACCTTCCGTGCGGCGGCAACTGAGCAGTTACGCACGTGGGGCGAGCGCATCGGCGTTCAGGTTGTAGCGCACCAGCACGGCGCTGACCCGGCGGCGGTTGTCTATGATGCCATGCAGGCCGCTCAGGCGCGCGGCGCCGATGTGCTGATTGTCGATACCGCGGGCCGCCTCCATACAAAATACAATTTGATGGAGGAACTGAAGAAGATCGTTCGTGTCTTACAAAAATACGATCCTGAAGCGCCCCATGAGGTGTTGCTGATCGTCGACGCCACCACCGGACAGAATGGCTTCATTCAGGCCAAGCAGTTTGTGAAAGACGCTGGCGTCAGCGGAATCATTCTGACGAAGCTGGATGGAACAGCCCGAGGTGGCATCGCGTTCGCCATTGCCGCCGAATTGGGGTTGCCGATCAAATACGCCGGAACAGGCGAGCGTGTAAACGACATCGCGCCCTTTGATGCGCAAGAATTTGTGGACGCGCTGTTTGGCGACGAATAGCCATCGGGATTTGGCTCGTACGGCGACTTTGGCGCTTCGTTGCCATACTGGGCGCGGCCAAGGCGCAGAAATTCACGATTGACGGGCGTCCGAGAATAGAGGAAGATAGAATGGCAGGCTTTTTCCGCTCGCTGCACTTTGGGCGCGAGCAGGAAGCAGGCGGCATCCAGCCTTCATGCCGAGGTTCGTGGCCTGCAGAGGTCGGAGGTAGAGCATGAGCGAGAATGGTAAGCAGGCGGAAATACCCGTGAGCTTCAATGGCGCGCACCCTGATATAGCAATGCGCTCCCTCCCGGACAACCTGGCCGTCAAATGTCCGAAGTGTCGCGAACTGTTGCTCGGTAAGGATTGGGATCGCAACCTCAAAGTTTGCCCGCGCTGTGGTCATCATGCGCAACTGACCGCCAATGAGCGCATCGATCTACTCACCGATGAGAAGACCTTTGAAGAAATCGACGGCAATCTTGTCTCGAACGATCCGCTCAAGTTCGTCAGCAACGCACAGACATATAGCTCCAAGTTGGAAGGCCTGGTCGCATCAACGCATCTGTCCGAGGGCGTGAAGGCTGGTGCGGCGAAGATTGATGGCCTGCCACTCATGCTCGTCGTGATGGATTTCCGCTTCCTTGGCGGCAGTATGGGCGCGGTGGTGGGCGAGAAAATAACTCATGCCATCGAGATTGCGACGCGAGACCGCATTCCGCTGCTCATTTCAACCGCTTCAGGTGGCGCCCGCATGCAGGAAGGCGTTATCGCGCTCATGCAGATGGCGAAGACCTCCGCCGCGCTGGCCCGGATGGCGGATGCTGGCGTGCCGTTTATCGTGCTACTGACCGACCCTACCACGGGCGGCGTCACCGCTAGCTTCGCGATGCTGGGCGATGTGACGATTGCTGAGCCAGGTGCGCTTGTCGCATTCACTGGCCCGCGCGTCATTGAGCAGTCTTTGCACGTGAAGCTGCCGAAAGACGTGGGCTATGCGGAGTTTCTACTTGCCCATGGCATGATCGACAGTATCGTGCATCGCCGTGATCTGCGGGCGACCATTGTACGCGTCTTACATCTCTATGCCGCCGCCGAGGCCGTGGCGCACTAGTTTTCGCTAAGCATGATGCTGATTCAGCAACGGAACTGATAGACAATGCGCTGTGGGGGGTAGGTATGATGACATTCGATCTTGACTTTGAGCGACCGTTGGCCGATCTTGATAAGCGCATTCAGTCGTTGCAGCGAAAAGCGTCGAGACTCAAGAGTGACGACCGCGCGCGCCTCAAAGATTATGAGAGCGAGCTCGATCTGCGTCTGCGCGAGATCTATTGCGCATTGACTCCCTGGCAATGCGTGCAGGTGGCGCGTCATCCGAAACGCCCCTATACCTCCGACTATATCGACTTGATGTGTGACGATTTCTTCGAGTTGCGTGGCGACCGGCGCTATGGCAATGACCGCGCCATTCTCGGCGGGCTGGCGAGCCTTGGCGGCCAAACAGTCATGATTCTAGGCAACCAGAAGGGTCGTGATACCAAAGAGCGCATGGAGTGCAATTTTGGCATGTCGCATCCTGAGGGATACCGGAAAGTCTTGCGCCTTCTGCAACACGCGGAACGCTTCCATCTTCCCGTCGTGACCCTGGTTGATATTCCAGGCGCATCACCTGGCCTCGAGGATGAGCAACGCGGCATTGCTCAGGCAATCGCCGAGAACCTGATGGTGATGTCTAACCTGCGTACCCCAATCGTCACGGTGGTTATTGGCGAAGGTGGCAGTGGAGGCGCACTCGGTCTGAGTGTCGCTGACCGCATCCTAATGCTGGAGTATAGTATCTACACGGTCGCAAGCCCGGAGGCTGCTGCGTCAATTATGTGGCGCGATAACGCGTTTGCGCCGAATGCTGCCGAGGCAATGAAAATCACCGCGAAGGATCTCAAAGAATTACGGTTGATCGAAGATATCATCCCCGAACCGCTGGGCGGCGCTCACCAGAACAAAACCGAAGCCGCCGCCGCCGTTAAAGCCGCTGTCTTAGCAAATCTGGCCGAGCTACAGGCGCTGCCAACCGAGGATCTACTCGAACGGCGCTATCAGCGCTATCGCGCCATCGGCCTCAGCGCGATACAGAATGCTGCGATTGAGGCGACACGCTAGAGACGCCTCGTGCCGCTGATGCCTATTGGGGCAGATGTGTTTATGATGACATCGTCAGATGGAAAAGAACAAAGGCGAAGGAGACATAGTTCCAGTTCGCCTTTGTGGGGTAGATGCGCGTCTGCGGCGGTCACATCTGGTGGACAAAGTATCCGCCGCTAAATCACTCCGACGCGCGAATTGCTTACTTTTTGTTGCTGTCCGGCTGGACGCGCGCGCGATTGCGCTGGCCGCCGATACGGCCGATGCGGGCATAGAACTCGGAACCCTGGCGATTCTTCGTCTGCTCGCCGCCCTTACGGCCAATTTCCGCGTAAAATTCTGAGCCATGTTCGCGCCGTACTGTGTCACCGCCCTTTTTTCCGATGCGCGAGTAGAACTCACGCCCGTATTTCTTGCGGACTGCCTCACCACCACGGCGCGCTTCCTCGGTGCCGGCGACCGGACCACGCTTCTTGCCAACCTTCTCGACGTCTGCCATTGTCAAACTCCTCGTCGGTCTTTCTACGTCGTGCGACGGCGGCTTTCGAGCGCTTGGACCGGAGGATGGGATCAGCCTGGGTTCGCGATGATAATCACGTACTGATTTGCCGTAACCGGTCCAGCGATTAGGCCGGACCCCGTCTGTCTCTATTGTGAAGTGATACATGCCAATTCGCATGCTGAGGGAGTCAGCGCAATCAATAGGTTTTGCTTGCTCCTGCAATTAATACGTCACTTGGTAGCACAAAGTTTCATGAGCTCATCAGTCGTTTCCAGCAGTATGTGAAGACTCTCATAAACTCTCCCGACAAACATAACAGCAGCCGCTGTTAGGAGTTTGAGCCTGTGCCTGCTGGTGTTCATCTGAATCGTTCGCCAGCTTCGTGATATACTGCCACCGCTTACTACAGGCTAACCAGTGCATCTGCCCCCTCCGGGGGTCTGTGCGAAATGGACGAATCTGTGCAAAAACCAGCGCCGCGATCACTTGCTACCGATTCCGTCGATCCTCCAATCCGTGTGACCTTTACCGATTCTTTCTCTCACGCGCGTGCGACACCTATGTCCGAACCAGAACAGCAGTCGGCGTCTCAGCGGTGGTATTCGCTGGCCTTGCGTGCTCAGCGACATCGCATCGCCGCGTCGTTTGATCGGCTGCTTGCTCCAGCAGTGCTCTATGATCGCGTCCGCCCCCATAGCTACCAGCTGCGGGTAGTGGAGCAAGTGTTGCGCGAGAAGGCGCCTGCTGCGATACTCGCGGATGATGTTGGGCTTGGGAAGACAATTGAGGCGGGGCTTATTTACAAGGAGCTTGCATTGCGCGGGCTGGTGCGCACGGCGCTGGTGTTGGCTCCAAAGTCGCTGCTGAGTCAGTGGCAACAGGAGCTGCGCGAACACTTCGACGAGGACTTCGTGCTCACCGACGAGAAGCGCTTTCGTGGCTTCGAGGTCGAGCCGCGGGTTATTTGCTCACTGCCGCAGTTTGTGCGTTCATTTGCGCGCATCAATAGTCACTCGTGGGATTGTGTGATTGCCGATGAGGCGCACCTGCTGGCGAACCCTGCCTCACGGCGCAGGCAATGCGTGAGCGAATTACGAAGCGCCTGGCGACTGTTGCTGACCGCTACCCCGGTGGCTAATCGCATTACTGATCTTTACAGCCTGATTGATCTCGCGGTTCCTGGTCGTCTCGGCACCCAACGTGAGTTCGAGGCGGAGTATGTTGCGGATCCAGGCACATGCCGCGTGGTGCGTCCCGACCGGATCGCCGATCTGCGCAACCTTGCGCGCGAGCATATGTGTCGCACCCGCCGGAGTGACACTGATATTGCCTTCGCTGGGAGAGCGGTAGATACGCGCAGTATCAGTGCGACTCCCGCCGAAGACGCGCTGATCTCAGATGTTACCGACTACTTGCGCGTACTCTTTCGCCGTGCGCCTGTCGGCTCCAGCAAGGTGAATCGCGGTGCGGTCATTCGAGAGATCATGGCGTTGCAACAGTCGTTGAGCAGTAGCCCTCAGGCAATTGAGTGTTCTCTGCGGGCGCGGGCGGAAAAGCATCCCGAGGAGCGGGGAGAGTTGCTCGCGCTGGCTGATCGTTGCGCCGCTATTGTCAGCGCAAAAGAGGCTACTTTGCTCGATGTTCTTGCCGAACTGCGCGACGAACCGGTGTTGATCTTCACCTTGCGGCTGGAGACGGCGGCGCGTCTACGCGAGGTGATTCGCGCGCGGGGACGAAGCGCGGAGTCGTACATTGGCGCGCTCAGTCGTTCCGAGCGTGAGACGCTTGTCCAGCGCTTCAATAGTGGCGGGCTGCAAACCTTGATCGCTACCGACGCGGGCGCCGAGGGGCTGAACCTGCACCAGCGCTGTCACATTGTGGTGAACTATGACCTGCATTGGAACCCCATGCGCATCGAGCAAAGGATTGGAAGGGTGCATCGGCTGGGGCAGTCACGCGATGTTCGTGTGCTCAACTTTGTCCTGCACGAGACTATAGACGACTATGTGGTGCGGCTCCTGTACCAGAAGATATCGCTCTTCACGATGACGGTCGGCGCGCTTGAGACGGTACTCTCTGAAGTGCAGGAGGGCGAGTTCGACTTAGAAGAGCGTATCCTCGAACTGTTGCTGCAAGCCGATGATCGGACAAAACTACGTCGAGAGATGGCCGAACTGGGAGATGACCTGTTGAGCGCGCGCGAGCGCCAAACGGCGGCGGAATCACTAACGGCGGAGGTACTGCGATGAGATGGTTCTGGCAGCGTCGCCGCCAGCGGCAGCCGACAGTCGCGTCGCCGTCAGCCGCTCTGACCCATGCGGAAGCTGTTCAGCGCGCGCCCACGAGCAGCGGGCGGATTGGCCAGCCACGGCAGCTTACTGGTGATCTGCTGATACTTGCGCGCGACTATCTTCAGTCTATCGGTGGGCGCGTGCGTGTCGAGGATGAAGATGTGCTTTCCGCCACGCTGTCGGATGGCAGTCTGGCACGCTACACTACGGCGCTTGCAAAGGCGCGCGCCGACGAGAGTATGACGCTTTTGGTTGAGGGCAGCGAGGCTCTCGCCGCGATGCTCGACGATATTGCCGCCCGCTCCCGGTTCACTGCATTGCGGCTGACGCCTGCGGCTGATCCGGTGGCGCTTGCTATTGAGCAGGGGCGCGTGATGTTGCATTGGCGAACACCTGCCCCGCTCTCAGCGCGGATGGTGCGACAGGAAGAGTCGGTTGCCGTCGAGCTTGCCTACCTCGTGGTTGCGCGAGACCGCCAGGGACGCCAGGATGTGTGGATGCGGCAGGCAGTGGAGATCGCGTCGGGACGGCCAGTGCCGGTGCTATCAGATACGGTGCTGGCATCCGCTCAGCCAGATAGTGTCCCCACGGACTACGAGCCGCGATTGGCGCATGCGCGTACTTTTGCTGAGCGGATTCTAGGCGAGCCCCTGGCGGCGACGGGTGTTTTCCTATGGCAGCGATCGCTTGATGAATATCGTCGACGGCTGGAAGAGGTTACTACCACGTTTGACCGGCTTCAACGCGAGTCACAAGAGACCGCGCGAGCCGCCAAACTTGGCAGGAAACGCGAACTCTCCGCGCTCTCCGAGGTCTATGCGGTGGACGTTGAGGCGCAACTGGAAAGCGCCTGTTTCATAACGTCGAATCTCGCACAAGTCGTGCTATACCCACCCAAGGGACACGCGGAGCTGCTGGTTCGCGTGGACCTGGG
>JAICKD010000176.1 GCA_025928125.1 Ktedonobacterales bacterium | reverse complement strand
TTGCCAGTGATGCTACCCGCTCAGAGAAGTGACAGGCGGCGAAGTGGCTGCGGCCCGTCTTATCTTCGAGCGGGGGTTCCACCTCGCGACAGATATCCTGAGCGATGGGGCAGCGCGTATGGAAGCGGCAGCCCTTAGGAATGTTGATTGGGCTGGGCAAGTCGCCTTTGAGGATGATGCGTTTGCGCTGGCGCTCGACGCGCGGATCGGGGATAGGAACAGCCGAGAGCAACGCCATAGTGTATGGGTGCAGCGGGTTGACGAAGAGATCCGTCCGGTCGGAGATCTCCATCAGTTTGCCCAGATACATGACGGCGATACGGCTGGCAACGTGGCGCACCACACTCATATCGTGCGTGATGAAGAGGTAGGTCAATCCCATCTCGCGCTGGAGACGCTGCATCAGATTGATCACCTGCGCGCGGATTGAAACATCGAGGGCGCTGACCGGTTCGTCGGCGACGATGAACCGCGGCTCGATGCTGATGGCGCGGGCGATTGCGATGCGCTGACGCTGGCCGCCGCTGAACTCATGGGGATAGCGATCCACGAACTGCGGATTCAAGCCAACTTTCTGCAGGAGCTCTTCGGTGCGCGTGCGGATATCAGACCGCGAGCCGGTCTTGTAAATCACCATGGGTTCGCTAATCAGCGCCCCAACAGTCATGCGTGGATCGAGCGAGGCATAGGGATCTTGGAAGATCATCTGCACCCGCTGGCGGATTGTGCGTAAGGCGGCGCCTGTCGCGCCACCCAGGTCATCCCCAGCGAGGAGCATCTGTCCGCTCGTTGGCTGATAGAGACGCACCAGACAGCGCCCAATGGTTGATTTGCCCGACCCACTCTCACCCACCAGGCCGAGTGTCTCGCCATGCTTGATGGCGAATGAGACGCCATCCACGGCCCGTATGGCGCCAACTTGACGCTGGAAGATGATTCCCTGTGTGATCGGGAAGTGCATCACCAGGTTATCAACCTTTAAGATTTCACCAACTGGGGGTGTCGCTGATGATGTTGGGTTCGTCGCGGCGGATGTTTCCATCAGTTACCTCGCTCCTCGCCACTGGCGCCCAAGTGCGCAGAGCCTCTTGTCTCGCCGATGAAACTGCCACCTACCGGACGCAATGGGATGTATCCACGCTGCTTGGCGCGCTCAATCTCCGCAGGCGCCGTCACGTCCACCCAGCAGGCTGATTTGTGCTCTCGACCCACCGTAACATCTGGTGGGAATGTCTTGCACTTGTCGATGGCGAAGGGACAGCGCGGCTGGAACGGACACCCTTGAGGCGGGTTGAGCATATCCGGTGGGGCGCCGGGAATAGTCTGGAGTTCGTTGACGCCAACATCGTCAAGCCGGGGAACGGAGGCGAGTAGGCCAAGGGTATAGGGATGGCGGGGATTCGCGAAGAGTTCATCAGTTGGCGCGCGCTCGACGATATGACCCGCATACATCACGAGAATGCGATCCGCTATGCCGGCGACCACACCGAGGTCGTGGGTGATGAGGATCACCGAGGTGTGTAATTCCTTGCGGAGCTGGTTAATCAGGTCGAGTATCTGCGCCTGGACCGTCACATCGAGCGCCGTCGTCGGCTCGTCGGCGATGAGCAGCTTGGGGTTCGCCGCAATGGCGATGGCGATCATGACGCGCTGCCGCATGCCGCCACTGAATTCGTGTGGGTAGCCACGAATGCGCTGCTCTGGATCGGGTATTCCAACCGCGCGCAACAACTCGATGGCTCGGCGATAGGCCACTTCGCCTTTTAGCCCCAAATGAAGGTTGATTGGTTCTAGCAACTGCTGGCCGATACGCATGACAGGATTGAGGCTGGAGATCGGATCCTGGAAGATCATGGATATTTGGCTGCCACGGATCTTACGCAAGTCGTGCTCGTCCATATCAGCCAGATCCTGGCCGTCGAAGAGGATTTCGCCCTCAACGATTTCGGCGGGCGGGGTGGGCAATAGGCGAAGGATCGAGAGCGACGTGACACTCTTGCCTGAGCCACTCTCGCCAACGATGCCAATCGTTTCACCCTCGTCAAGGTCAAAGCTCACGCCATTGACTGCCTTGACCGTGCCATCTCGCGTGCGGAATTGGGTTTTAAGGCCCTTTACTTCAAGAATCGGAGCCAATGAGCCTCTCCTCTCCAACCGTACGTGTCTCTATCGAAGGCGATGCCCAAACGCATGCGTCAGCGTTGTGTCAAGTGCGGATCGAGCGCATCACGCAGGCCATCGCCGATCAGGTTGAAACAGAGCACCGTAATCAGAATCGCGAAGCCCGGAAGGTAAAGCATCCGCGGCGCTACGCTAAAGAACGTCTGAGACTGCCCCAGCAATACGCCCCAACTTGACTGCGGCGGCGTTAGCCCGAACCCGAAGAAGCTGAGGACCGATTCGTTGATAATGTTGATGCCGACCAGGAGTGTTGCGTTGACGATGATGGGTCCCGCGGCGTTCGGCAGAATGTGGCGCAAGATGAGCCGCAGATCCCCCGCTCCGAGCGTCCGTGTCGCCATCAGAAACTCCTGATGTTTGAGCGCCAGGAACTCTCCGCGTACAATACGGGCGGTGGCGGGCCATGCCAGGATCGCAATGAGAAAGACGACCGTGCCAACCGAGCCATTGGAGAAGATGATGGAGAGCACAAACAGCACGAGCAGGTACGGCAGCGCTAGCATCGCATCGACGACACGCATGAGGACGTTGTCAGCCCAGCCGCCGTAGTATCCCGCGATGGCTCCAAGGGTGGCGCCGATACCAATTGCCACGAGCATTGAAGAGAAGCCTATCAGGAGCGAGACCTGCGCACCAAAGAGCATGCGCGCAAAGAAGTCGCGCCCCAGTTCGTCAGTACCCATGGGGTGTGTCCACGACGGGTTCGCTAGCAGATCTGAAGGCTTTAGGGGATTTGGAATCGCGTTCGGCGGGTCATAGGTGGCCGTCTGATGCGTCAAAATGGGTGCCAAGATCGCCATTAAAATGATGATGCTGAGCACAATTGCCCCGACAACCGCAGCGCGATTGCGCACGAATCGGTCGAAAATAATGCGCGACTGACTGCGACGCTTGCGCACTAATTCTGGCGTCAGCTCGAGTACACTGAGCTGCGCATTCTGAGGTGCGTTTGGCGACTGCTGAATATCCATGGCGCTACTTCCTTTCGACTGCGATCACGAGTAGCGAATGCGTGGATCAACGACCCCATAGAGGATGTCGGCTATCAGGTTGAAAATGATGACACTGGCGGCTGCGAATAGGAGCATCGCGATCAGAATGGGATAATCGTGGTCGTTCAGTGCATCGTAAAAGAGATAGCCAATCCCTGGCCACGCAAATATCGTTTCGGTGATGACAGCGCCACTGGCGATGCCGCCAAAGTCAATAGCCACCACAGTAATAAAGGGGATCAACGCGTTGCGCAGCGCATGACGAAAGAAGACCACCCTCGGACTGAGCCCTTTGGAGCGCGCGGTACGGACGTAATCTTGCTTGACCGTATCCAGCATGCTCGAGCGCAGGTAGCGACTCCAGCCAGCAATGAACAAAATGGAAAGGACTATGGCAGGTAAGATCAAGTGTACCGCGTAGTCTTGGATGTGGTCGAACACACTAAACCCAGTCGTGACTGGAGAGCTCTGGCCAAAAACCGGAAGGAGGCGCAGCTGAACTCCGAAGATGGTCTGCAGAATCAGTGCGAACCAGAACACTGGCAGCGAGATTCCCAGGTACGAGAGAATCGTCAGCGTGTAATCGGTAATGGAGTACTGGCGAACAGCGGCGACCACTCCAAAGATAATCGAGACAACGAGCGCAAAACTGAGTGACGCGACAAACAATTCCAGCGTTGCGGGGAACCGGGCGAAGATATCGCTCAAGACTGGCTGGTTATCGGTAAACGACAGGCCGAAATCACCGTGCAAAGCCCCTGTGAGCCAGTTCCAATATTGGATAGGGAGTGGCTGATCCAGCCCAAACTTATGAATCAGCGCCGCCCGCGCTGCTGCCGTTTGGTGCGGGGCGAGAAAGACCCTTTCAGGCCCACCGGGAATAGCATGAATGAGCGCGAATAACCCAATCGACAGCAAGAAGAGGATGAATACGGCCTGGATCAGGCGGCGAATGACATAGCGCCTCATGTTGGCTCCTCCTGAATCGCTATGGGTAGTTCGCTACATTAGACCACAAATCACGTGGCGACGCACCCTGGGTCTATCAACGTTGCGCGGTTTTTCTATCCTGCGCTGTTGCATAGACGATACCAGGCGCCGGAATTTACGATCCGCCACTGAATCGCGGCGGACGAGCGTGCGCTGATGAAGGCGCTGGGTAGAGCACAGCGACTCCGGTGAAGGAATCGCTGTGCCGTTGTCGGGTTGCTGGCTATCGTGACACCAGGATTGCTCCTAGCTCAGATACCAGTCCCAGATGTTCCATGTTTCAGACGGCCCAATGCTGTCTGGCTTGTAGTTGTGCAGTGTCGCCTTGTACTCAGACAAGTCTAGCGGTGAGTACAGGTAGAAGGTTGGGATGTCCTTCAGGATCTGCGCGTGAATCTGATGGAAGAGCTGCTTGCGCGCGCTCTGATCCACTGCTTTCAACTGCTCAGCTTCCCACTGATCCACCTGTGGGTTGTTGTAGTATGTGAGATTCTGGCCGCCCGCGGACGGTACCTGCGTCGAGGTCCAGATCAGAGATGTATCTGGTTCGGCGAGGGAGTTCTCGAACTCGGCGATATCCCACTGGTCATTGCTCTTGGCGTACTTCGCATCGCTTGGGAAGAGAATCGGGCCAAAGAACGTGGACGACGGGAAGTTGTTGACGTCGATCTTGACGCCAATGTTCTTCCAGGCGGCCTGCGCCAACTGCTCGGAGTCGAGGCGATACTGGCGGCCAGCCGTGGTGGAAATGCGCAGTTCGAGCTTCTTGCCGCCCTTCGTGTAGTAGCCATCGCTACCCATGGTATAGCCATCGCTCTCAAGGAGAGCCTTGGCTGCGGCAGGATCCACCTTAGCCACCCCATCAGGGCCGTATGGGCAATAGCCGTCTGCACTGACAAGGTTCGGCTCATGAGCGAATGAGCCCGTGTTGTCGTCGCAGGTTGGGACGGCGTTGCCCTTCTGGATAGTCGTGATCTCCGACTTGACATCGAAGCTCATCGCCAGCGCCTGGCGCACCTTGGGGTCGGCAAGCGTCGGGTTGCTCAGGTTGAAGTACCACGCCTCGTAGTTTGGCGACTGCTTCGGCGTGAAGAGGTTGTAACCAGGGATGTTCTTCAGGGTATCAACATCGGTCACCGGCAGGAAGTAGGCGGTGTCGATCTGACCGGCCTGGAGCGCTTTGACCTGAGTCTCAGCGTCCGGGAAGAACTTGAACGTGACCTGGTCCAGATACGGTTTGCCTGCCTGGTAGTAGTTCGGGTTCCGCTTGACGGTGATGTGGTCGCCTTTGACGTGGTCAGCATCAGCGACCGTGAATGGGCCGCTGGTCACTGTAGGCGTGAAGACCTTGGCGATGTCGGCCGGAGCGGTGTTCTGATAGATGTGCTTCGGCAGCGGCGTGAAGATAAGCGGATCGGTCAGGTTTGTTGCCAGGAATGCGACATCAATCTTGTTCAGATGGATGATCACTGTGTTGGCATCAGGCGTCTCGACGCTGCTGATCTCAGATGAACGGAAGCCCTGCTTGTCCCCATAGGCCGGATCCGAATACGTTTTGATAGCGAAGTCAACGTCAGCCGAGGTGAGCGGCTGGCCATCCGACCACTTCAGATTCGGGCGCAGATGGAGATTGAAGGTCTCCGTGTCGCCGGTGACAACAATGCCACCATTGGTGGTGCTTGGAACCTCTGTGAGGAGTCCAGGTGAAAGTGTGAATTGATCGTTGGTATAGACCAGCGATGCCCAGATTGCCGCATCAACAAGATCCGCGAATGTCTCCGTTGACTGTGCAGGCATGATGCTATTTGCTTCTTCCTGCACACCGTCGATAATGCTGCCGCCCTTTTTCGGGCCGGTGTTGGTGGTGCTGGCGGTAGGTCCGCAGGCTGATAGTGCCGTCACCATCAGCAGCAATCCAACCGCCAGGAGATACCAGAGATTGCGCTGTCTGAGCATTCTGGCGAGCCTCCTACGAATCCGCTCTGGCCGACGCTACGCATACGCAACACATGCTATGAACGTCAGCACGGCTTGAGTCCGTTACGCATTTCAACGGACTTGCAAATTATTACGTACCTGCTGTGAGCAATCTCACACAAGACGCGCTGAGACTAGCTGAGATTGTTATGCGTGGCGCTCGCAAAACCTTTTACGCACTCGGCCAGATGGGGAGACCACACGCGCAGTCTTCCTGCTCAGCAAATGAGAAGGTGGCCGTGATCTCGGCCAGTGACGGCCAATGCGACGGTTCGTCGGCAACCCATGCATCGAGGAGGTCATTGTAGCGGCCAATCGCAATCAGCGCTACACACTCGGACGCTGGAGGCTCCTCAATGCGCAAATAGCTACCACGTGTTGTTTTGTTTGGGTCAGACAGGAGGCTTCCAGGGATATCGAGTTCATGTTGGATGATAGCAAGCGCGGCGGGGTCGTCAGGGAAGATGAGCAGCGGTTGTACAGCGAGGTATTCGAGTTCCTCACGCGCGGCTGATAGCGTTGGCAACCAGGCACGGCAATCGGAGCATGTTGTGCTATGCAGCAGCGCGAGCAAGACAGGACGGCGCTGTCTAAACGCTCTGAGGCGGAT
>JAICKD010000598.1 GCA_025928125.1 Ktedonobacterales bacterium | reverse complement strand
GGCCTATCGGCCACCCTCCCCTCAAAGGGGAGGGCCTGATCCACCATCCTGCCCGCTGGCGACGGATGCTACGTCTGGCTCCCCTCTCCTCGTAGGAGAGGGGCTGGGGGGTGAGGTTCGGGGGCCAAGTGACAACATCCTCACCACAACTGGTATGACCAGCAAGAGGCCTGGATGACATTGTGTTACCAGTAACCTTTAGCTGTAAACTGTTTAGGACTTGACAATCACATCCGCACGTGATACTATCTTTTTAGAAGTTACTTCCATATTGGTAGTGATGGATTGCCAGGCACGATCATCAGGCGTCAGCAATCAAATGCGCAGGTGGCACGATAGATCGTAACGGCAACCGCACACCGCCAGCACGAACGAGTACGAAAGGGTTTCACACCATGGCATGGGATATCGACACCACCCATTCATCGATTGAGTTTACCGCCAAGCATATGATGGTCACGAACGTCAAGGGCCGCTTTACCAGCTTCAGTGGCGACGCCCACCTCGACGAGGCAAATCCCGCCGACTCCCGCGTAGACGTCACGATTGACCTTGCCAGCCTGACAACTGGCGCCGAAGGCCGTGACAATCACCTCCGCTCCGCCGATTTCTTCGATGTCGAGCAACATCCAACCGCTACTTTCCATAGCACGAAGGTTGAGCCGGTCGGCGCGGAGCATCTGCGCGTCACGGGTGACCTGACGATTCGCGGCATCACGAAGCCTGTCACCCTCGATGTGACCGTCGAGGGCAAGGTCAAGGATATGCAGGGCAAGGACCGCTACGGCTTCACCGCCACGACCTCCTTCAGCCGCAAAGAGTTTGGGCTAGAGTGGAATGTCGCCCTGGAATCCGGCGGCTGGCTGGTCAGCGACAAGATCACCATCGCGATTGACGCCCAGGTGATCGCCCCGGCTGAGGTCGCCGTCGCCGACTAATCTCTGTCGAACACAATACACTGGACAACGCGGTAGCTTATAGCTACCGCGTTTTTTTGCGCTTTCCACGCGCCTCGCGGTATCTCCCTGTGTTACACTGGCTCTGAGATGCCCTGATGTGTGGGCCTCTCGAAACGGACCGCATCAATGGCGATGGAGGCGATTCCCGCATGAGCAGCACAACACAAACTCCGCATACTTCCCGGCAGCGCAGAGAGACGATGTACGAACGCTACCTGCGCACCGATGAATTACTTGATCTGCAGAAGCCTGCCGACGAGCGGCTTCACCCCGATGAGCTGACCTTCCAGGTCGTGCATCAGACGTTCGAGCTCTGGTGGAAGATGACGGTGCAACAACTGCGCCTGGCTACCGAGCAGTTGGGAAGCGGCAGTTACGGTGAGGCGGCGCGGGCGCTTCGGCGGGCGGTCTCGGCGCAGGGTGTTGTCTCGCAGGCGATGCGCCAGCTCGAATTTGTCTCGCCTGCCGATTTTCTGGTGATTCGCACCGGGCTGGGCGACGGCAGTGGCGCCGACTCCCCCGGCTTCCGCGCGATTCTGCGCGCCGCCCCCGACCTGTGGGACGCCTTCGAGGGAGCGCTGAATCGCGAGCAGACCACGTTGGTAGATATCTATGCCGCCCCACAGACACATCCCGCCCTCTACGACTGCGCCGAGCAACTGACCGACTTCGACGAGATATTCCACGTCTTCCGCGCGGCCCATCTCAAGCTGGCGCAGCGCAACCTCGGCCTCCAGGCCACCGGCACGGGTGGAACACCGATGGAGATGCTGGCGCGCACGCTGGGCGACCTGCTCTTCCCATCACTCTGGGAGGCGCGCGATGCGTTGCTGGCGCGCGTCCAGGCGCAGCAAGGCTCGACAGACTTATCCAACGCGACTGGCCACGGCAACAGCTAATCCACCTGAACTCGCGTCATGTGGCGTTACTCTCGATATGTGAGCCACGTCACACCTCCGACTGTCCTCATTTGCGCCATTCGTTAGTCATACCTGGCAGACGGCACATTCGTGAGGGCCGCAGCGTAGCGCTGGAGCGGAGGGAGTATGGCGCAGGTTCGGCTGCTGGCAAGGCGCGGGGGCTGGCTGCATGTGCGCATCACAGACATGCGCCGCCCGCTGGCGAGATGGCGCGCGCCACTCGCGCCATTGCTGGCGATGGGTCAGAGCGGTGAGATGTCTGGCGCCGCACCCCAACTGGCGTCGGCTAGCGCGCGCCACGCGCAGTTCGCGGAGTGGTTTGCGCAGTATCGGCTGCCGCTGCTCGAGTACCTCTACGGCATGACTCGCGACCGCGAATGGGCCGCCGATCTCGTCCAGGAAACGTTCTTAAGCGCCTATGCGGCGGGTGACGCCCCAACCACCATTGCCAACCCACGCGCCTGGCTCTATCGTATCGCCACCAATACCACCCTCACGGCGTTGCGGCGGCGCAAGCGCTTCACCTGGCTGTCCCTCACCGAGACTGTGCCATCACCAGGCGCAAGTAGCTCAGACCGATGGGCGCGCCTAGAACTTCCAGACCTTTCCGGCCAAGATGTCGCGGCTGACGTGGCCGAGCGCGACGCTGTCTGGAAGACACTCGCGGAGCTTCCACCGCGCTGGCGCTCGGTGCTGCTGCTCCAGGCCACCGCTGGCTTCGAGGTGCGCGAGATCGCCACGCAGCTTGGACTCTCTGAAGCCAACGTCCGCAAGATACTCTTTCGCGCCAAAGAACGTTTCCGCGCGCTCCATGCCCAGTACGAGGCGCCAGATCCACTCAGCCCAAAGTCGGGAGGCCCACTATGAGCCTCTCCACGTCCCAGCATGAGTGGCTGCGCCGCGTCGCCGACTACCATAGTGGCGGCGTGAGTGACACCGAACACGCCGCCGTCGAGGCGCATCTGGCGACCTGCCCGGAGTGCCAGGAGGCTCTCGCGATGTACCGTCGTTTTTACAGCCTGCTCCAGTCGCCGCTGCGACTCGGCCCACCCAGCGTCCACTTCGATGAGGAG
>JAICKD010000163.1 GCA_025928125.1 Ktedonobacterales bacterium | reverse complement strand
CAACCTCACCACAATTGGTAGTACTAGATAACAGGAAGAGGGCGCTAGCAGTCGCGGCGGATCTTCTGTCCCTCGCGGCGTATTGTGACAAGGCAGTTGTAACAATCTCTACATAGAAGGCAGCACAGTGTGGGCGAATGCGCGAAGCCCATCGATATCGTCGAGATCAAGCCACTGCATCATGATTTCCTCAACGCCCGACGCGGCATAGGCGGCAATCTGCTCGCGGACCATCTCTGGCGTGCCGACAATGTTTTTGCGCGTCGCGTGGACACTGGCGACCGCATCATCCAGTGAGCTACCGCCCGCATCGGTGAGATGGAGTCTGCGCGCCAGGCTCTCGCGGTCGGGCGCGAAGGTGAGGTTGGTCATGAGCGTGCGGCGAACCGCGCTCGGCGGGCGGCCCTCGGCTTGCAGCAATTCATCGAGTTTACCAGAGAGCGTGCGGAACTCGTCAGGGCTGACCATCAGCGCGTTCCAGATATCGGCGTAGCGCGCCACCAGCGGCAGCGTGCGCTTCTCGCCTGTGCCGCCAATCAGGATGGGTGGGCCGCCAGCGCGCTCTGGTCGCGGCAGGATGAGCGCATCCTCAAGCTGGAAGAAGCGACCGTGATACGTGACTGGCTCATCGCTCCGCAGCAGGCGGGTGAGCGCTTCAAGCCCTTCTTCGAGGCGCGCCATTCGCGTTGGAATGTCGCCTAAGTCGTGGCCGAACATGCGGTGCTCGCGCTCCTGCCATCCCGCGCCGACGCCGAGAATCATGCGCCCGCCGCTGAGGTCGTCGAGCGCCGACGCCTGGCGGGCGAGGATAGTCGGGTCGCGGAAGGAGACGGGGGCGACGAGCGGCCCGAAGTGGATACGCTGGGTATGGTCGGCGAGATAGGTCAGCGAGACGATGGATTCCAGCGAATCGAGTAGCGGCCCCTGCCCGTTGGTGAAGTGGTCGGAGCGGAAGAGGCCCGCGAAGCCCAGTTGCTCGGCCTCGGCGACGAGGCGCTTCCAGCGCGGCCAGTTGAGGCCGTTCTGGCCCTCGATCATCAGCGAGATAGCGATCATGCGAACTGCTCCTCGTCAGTGTGTTGCCAAGCCATTCAGCGCATTCGATTCAGATGAATCCCTTGAGAGATTCAAAGCGCCTTTGGTAATGCTATACCGGCACGCGCCGGATCACGCCGTCCCAATCACATCATCGTCGCTCGGCTCGCCTTCCAGAATGCTCGCACGCGCTGGCGCTTTGCCAAGCGGCACTACCGCCGTGATCGTCGTGCCGT
The DNA here is from genome assembly GCA_025928125.1 of Ktedonobacterales bacterium. Lineage (GTDB taxonomy): Bacteria > Chloroflexota > Ktedonobacteria > Ktedonobacterales > JADMIN01 > DAHUXT01. Next base: position 5,829 of record JAICKD010000163.1, on the reverse strand, counting down.
GACTGGTCGAGCGGATTTCCAGGCGGCCACCCAGTTGCCTGAGGCGCTGGCGCATCCCGGCGATGCCTACGCCCAGCTCGGGAGCGCCAGCGGCGCCGTCGGATGCGCTCTCTAGTGCGGCGCCATTGCCCCCAGCCCTATTCTGTGTCATCGCGGCTGGCATCCCTTTCCCTCGGTCCTGGATGCGCAGCCACACCGCGTTCCCGCGCTTGTTCAGCCGGATGCGCGCGCTCTTGCTGCCCGAGTGGAGATGCACATTCGAGAGCGCCTCCTGGACGATACGGTAGAGTGAGGTCTCTACCTGGGCGGGCAGGCGGCCCAGGTCGGTTGGCGCCTCCAGTTCGATGCGCAGGCCGCTCCGCCGGGCGAATCCCTCGACGTACCAGGAGATCGCCGCGGCCAGCCCGATATCGTCGAGCATGGGCGGGTGCAGCAGGTAGGAGAGCGTGCGCAACTCGGTCGCGGCCTGGTCCATTAGCTCCTCGCCTTCGTCCAGCACGTCGGCGAACCTGCCGCCACTTGCTCCATCGCTTCCCAGATGACGGCGCAGCCTGCCCAGGTTCAACTTGACCGCCGAGATGGTCTGCACTGTGCTATCGTGCAGCTCGCGGGCGATACGCTGCCGCTCGTCGTCCTGCGTCCGCAGCAGTTGCGCGCTCAGGCGGTTAAGCTGTTCCTCCGTTCGCCGATGCTCGGTGATATCGATGGACGAGCCGATATAGCCCAGGAAAGTCCCGTCGGGTGAGTAGCGCGGGACACCTGTATCGACGATCCAGCGATACTCGCCGTCGAAGCGCCTTAGCCGGTACTCCATCGTAAAGTCGCGGCGCGCCTGCAGGGCCGTCCGGTAGGTCGAGAGGCAGCGGGAGCGGTCGTCAGGATGCACTCCGGCGGCCCATCCGTCGCCAAGCTCCCGGTCGAGGTCGCGGCCAGTGAAGCGCAACCATCGTGCGTTGAGGAATGTCACCAGCCCATCTGGGCCAGCGAGCCAGATCATCACCGGAGCGGTATCGGCCATGAGGCGGAATCGCTCCTCACTCGCCCTCAGCTCCTCCGTGGCCTGTCGGCGCCCGGTGATATCCTGAATCTGGCCGACGAAATAGAGCGGATTGCCCGCGTCATCGCGCACGAGTCCGGCGCTCAGCAGACCCCAGACCACATGGCCCCGCTTGTGAATAAAGCGCTTCTCCAGCTGGTAGCTATCGATCTTCCCGGCCAATGCCCGCTGGTAGAGGTCCATATTGGAATCGAGGTCGTCGGGATAAGTGAAGTCCTCGAATTTGAGCGTGTGGAATTCCTCTTCGGAGTAGCCGAGCATGTCCATGAGCGGACGGTTCACGCTCAGCGAATAGCCGTCGAGGCTGACGAGCATCATGCCGGTCGCGGCAGACTCGAAGGCCGTACGGTAGCGCGCCTCGCTCAGGCGCAACGCCTCCTCCGTCTGCTTACGTTCGGTGATGTCCTGAATGATGGTGAGTGAGTGGAGGGGCTCTCCCTTCTCGCCGCGAAGCATCGTCGCATCCACCTGCGCCCAGATGGTTTGGCCATTGGCGCGAATGTAGCGTTTCTGCGTGCTAAACCATTGCATGTCTCCTCGGACCAGGGACTGAAACTCCTCGAAGTTTGCCTCGCGTTCCTCCGGGTGCGTGATCGCACTGAAGGGTTTGCCGAGCAGCGCCTCCCGCGTATAGCCCGTCATGTGGCAGAATGCCTCATTGACGCTGAGTAGCCGCCCCTCATATGGGTCAGCCTGGGCCGCGCCGACGGCATTCAGCTCGAAGAAGGCGCGATAGCGCTTATCGCTGACGTGTTCCTTGGCGAGCGCCTGAGCGCGCTCCTCGAGCAGCGTCACGACCAGGACGAGCGGCACGACGATGACGAGCAGGTAGACCTGCAACGCGAGTCTGCTGTCGCGGTCTGAGAGCGAGACGAACGGCCCCGCTCTCTGTACAACGCCGATGACGGCGAGCAGGCAGGTCAGCGAGAGGGCGGTCAACGTGGCGCGCAGGTCAAAGCGCGCCGCCACCCACAGAAGCCACGGCACAGGGAAGTAGATGAGTATTGGCGCAAGGGCCACGTATTGGCCCTGGAGGTGACTGTCGAAGACCAGGAACCCGACGAGCGCCAGCGCGCCAAATACCACTATGGCTTCAATCACCCGGCGACTGGGGGGCATTCGCAGGTCGCGATAGTCGCCAATCGCCCACAGGACGATGGTGGGCGCGAGCACCAGCGCGTTCAGGCAGACGCTGAAGAACCAGGACCACCACGACGCTCCGAACGGGTGGCCAGTGACAAAAAACCCGATGGCGGCCAGGGAGGCGGAGATGACGGCTCCGACGAACACACAGGCCGCATACAAGGAAACAACCCGCATGTTGGCGATGTGTGTGTGGCTTGTCTCGAAGAGGCCCGCGCGCCGCATGAGATAGACGATGACGATAGGCTCGGCGAGAGTCGCGACCCAGATGAGCAACCCGGCCAGCGCTGGCAGGCCCAGCGACGTCACGATCCAGACCTGGACGGCGGTCGCCACGAGCAGGTAGGGCCACCAGCGGCGTGGCGGCAGGAGCAGGCAGCTTGCCAGCAGGAGCGCGCCGGCGGGATCCAGGGCGGGAGGAAGCGTCTGGCGGCGAGAGATGACCGCGTAGGCGACGGCGAAGATGAGGAGGAGCACGGCCCGGCGCCGATTCGTGGGCGTCCAGCGTGTGGCCAGCCACCAGCGCAGACCTTTCGGTCGGAGACCGGCGCGCGATTGGGCGTCCTTCATGCGGGCCGACCTCCCTCAGGTGCCGGTGACGCGGGCCACAATGGAAGTTGGAGAGGCTCGATGCGCCGATGAGACTCGCGGATGAGAATGATACGCTGAGTTGTTACGCCAATATGCTGGTGCGTTGCGTCGGGATGTTCAGAGCAAGGCAGACGATAACGGTCTTCAGTTGGCGCCTCTCCGTTTATGGAATGAACGGATGAGGGCGTGTGTGTACCTGATAGTAGAGCGTCGCGCGCACGATATGTCAAGGAGAGAAAAGCGCCTGATACCGATAGTACGGTGGCAATGCCAGGTCGGCCTTTCACACTTCGTGGAAGCGATGGGACTGTACGCCTGGCCCATGATTTGCGGGCAACGCTCACTGCGTGGCCAGCGTCCGCGCCGCATGGAAATGGCGCGGCATGATGACAGAGAAAAGGACGTGAGATGGTTTCAGCTCCTGGAAGGCTCCTGGGGCGCCAGCACAAGGAGCAGGGGGAGCAGGAGAATGCCCTGCGGGAGCAGCGTCGAGCAGGGACGAGATGGACAAAAGACCGATGGCGGACGATCCTCCTGCCGCTGGAGCATGACTCGCGGGACATGCGCTCGCTGGATGGGCTTCGCGCGCTGGCGGCGTTGATGGTCGTCGTCTTTCACCTCTTGCTTTGGGTGGACGCGTATGATACTCCGGCCAGCCAGGCGATCAATGGTTCCTGGTATTTCCTGGCGAACGGGGTATGGCTGTTCTTCGTGCTCTCGGGCTTCCTCTTATTCCTGCCATACGCGCGCACGACGCTGGCTGCCCGCCCGCTGCCGTCAGCCACTTATTTCTACCGGCGCCGGATGCTGCGTATCGTCCCCGCGTACTGGGTCTGCCTGTTCATCGTCGCCGTAGCCGAGAACCAGCTGAGGCGTACCGTCGAGCCGCTCAACATGCTCACGCATGTCCTCATGATCCACGATGATTTTCCGCTCTTCAATCGCGATCTCAATGCGCCTTTCTGGACGCTCGCCGTCGAGGCGCAGTTCTACCTTATTTTGCCGCTGCTGGCGTGGGGCATCTCCCGCGTGGTGGGCGCGTCACGCTCGCTCGCGCGGCTGGTTCTCGGCATCGTCGCGGTGATTGCGCTGGCGCTCGCGGTGCAGTGGGTTGACTCGCTGGTCATGTCCACACTGCCGAATGTGGATGGCGTTGATCGGACGCCAGGGGGCGTTTTCGTGCTGGCGACCATGGGCATGCAGGGGAAATTCCTCGCCGTCTTCGCCGTGGGCATGCTCTGCGCGGCGCTCTATATCGTCGTGGTCGAGCAGCGCCGTATCAGCAAGGATGTGGCGCGGCGCTACGGAGCCGCTTCGCTCCTGTTCGCGCTGGTCATGTTTGCTATCGCGATACCTGCCTGGGCCAGGGGCGCCGTCATGTTCCATCCGGGGACGTTCTGGGAGTTGGACATCCAGGGCTATCCGCTGATTGCGTCCGCCGCGTTCGGTGGGCTGCTGCTCGCGCTCTTGCTTGGCGTGTCTGGCAGTGGCCGACTGCGGCGGGTCTTCGCGTGGGGGCCGCTGCGCTTCGTCGGGCTGATCTCGTTCAGCCTCTATCTCTGGCATCTGCCGATCTTGCAGGGGCTGATGCCGCCGTTCGACCAGCTCGCGCTGCCGCTACGGCTGCTCTGTATCCCGCTCGTGGCGTATGCTTCGTACCAACTCATCGAGCGGCCATTTCTCGCGCGACGCCATACGACACCACACCAGACGATACCTGTACGGCGAAGTGAGGGATATGAAGCACGGGCGGAGAGTAGTCAGTAACCCTGAAATCATATGGAGTTGAAGGGGTGCCGGTGGTGGGATTCGAACCCACAAGCCCGTGAAGGGCAGCAGTTTTTGAGACTGCCGCGTATACCGTTCCGCCACACCGGCCAGCCGCAACGAGATGTTGCGTTCGCCTCCGCATTGTATCCGACGCGCGCCCCTTCTGGCAAGCGCCGTGCTCGCAATGCCCGCATCTTCCACTCTGAGCGCGCAGCCAGAGAATGGGAAGTCGTATACTATCAGCGCTGGCGACCCTCTCCCCCCAGCCCCCTCCCCTAAAAGGGAGGGGGAGCCAGAACGGAGCGTGGGTCAAAGGCGAAATCGAAGGGCGCCGATTCTCTGAGTAATCATTAAATATTGTCGAGCTACGGCGCGCAGAGGGCAGCGCATGGCGCATCCACATGTCTATTCAACCGAGGCCATCTGTCTCCGTCGCACCGATTTTGGCGAGGCGGACCGCATCCTCACGCTCTTTACGCCCAGCTATGGCAAGGTGCGCGCCATTGCCAAAGGCGTCCGCCGAACGACCAGCCGACTCGCGGGGCATCTGGAGCCGTTCACTCGGACGCAACTGCTGCTGGCGCACGGACGCGACCTCGATATCGTCACCCAGGCGGAGGCGTGCGAACGGCTGGAGGCGCTGCGCGACGACGTCTGGCACGCGACGGCGGCGTGGTATCTGGCTGAGCTGGTGGACCGCTTTCTCGAAGACGCCGACCCGCACCCGCACCTCTACAAGCTCTTTATGGCGATGCTGGAGCAGATGAACGAGGACGCGGAGGCGCACGAGACGGCGCGGAGCTGGCTGGCGCTGCGCTACTTCGAGCTGCACCTGCTGTCCGACCTGGGCTTCCGCCCCAACCTGCACCACTGCGTCAACTGCGACCGCCCGCTGCGCCCGGAGGAGAACGGCTACAGCGCGGAACTGGGCGGCGCGCTCTGCCCCAACTGCCGCCATCTTGGCCAGCGACGGCTCTCGCTCAACGCGCTGAAGGTGCTGCGGCTGCTGCAATCGAGCACGTGGGAGGCGACGCCCCGGCTGCGGCTGGAACCCGACCTGCAGAACGAGATGGAGGGCGTGCTGCAATCCACCTTGCGCTACCACCTCGACCGCGAACTCAAGTCGTGGAACTTCCTGCAAAAGGCACCGACGAGGTAGTTTGCTATCCTCTCGACTTATCCAGCCAGTACTTGATTTGCTGTACATTCTCGTGAAATGATGCGATGAGAATTACTGAGCATCCTGGCACCGGTCGGTTGTACGTGGT
>JAICKD010000102.1 GCA_025928125.1 Ktedonobacterales bacterium | reverse complement strand
GAGCCGAATATCTGCGGGCCGACTATGCAGGTCGAAGACGAACGACGAGCGCACCATCCGCACCGCGCCGATACGCCCGGCGGCCACCTGCTCCAGCGCCCAGCGGATTTGCGGGTGGAAGCGGTACATAAACGCCTCCATCACCCAGCGGTTGGCCTGTTCGCTGGCGGCGCTGATTCGCCGCACCTCATCGCTGGTGACGCCAAGTGGCTTCTCGCAGAGGACGTGCTTGCCCGCCTCCAGCGCGCGGATGGTCCACTCGGCGTGCAAACTGTTGGGCAGCGGGATATAGACCGCCTCGATCTCGTCGTCGCCGAGCAGCGCCTCGTAGCTCGCCACCGCACGCGCGCCGGGATAGTTCGCCGCGATGGTCTGCGCGCGTGCGGTGTCGCGGCTGGCAATCGCCACCAGCCGGGCATTGCTTGCCGCGGCAATCGCCGGGATGACCGCGCGCACGCCGATTTTGGCGGTGCTCATCACGCCCCAGCGCACCGGGTCCGCCGGTTGGGTCTCCTCGTCCACTGAAAACCTCCTGGGCTTTTGCCGCTCGTTCTCGTCTATAATTTCAGCTATAGCATACCCGAACGCGCCTGGCGCTGACGAGTCGGCGCTATTCAATATTACCTGAGAGGATGGTTGCCTGGCATGCCTCGCATTAGACCGCTGGATTCAGAGGATGTCGATCCTGAGATGCAGGCGGTATTCGCCCGCTATCAACGCGACCGCGGCAACATCCCCAACATGTTTCGCACGATGGCGTATCGCCCGGAGATCGCCGCGACCGCCGATGCCCATCTCCAGGCCATTTTCGAGAGCGGCACGGTCGAGAAACGCCTGAAAGAGATGCTGGCGGTGCGCGTCTCGCAGATCAACGACTGCGCCTATTGAATGTCATCTCATACTGCTTTGGCAAAGCAGCAGGGCGTATCCGAGGAGCTGCTCGACGCGATGTATCACATCGACGAGCATGCCGGGATGTTCACTCCCGCCGAACGCGCGGCGCTCACACTGGCGGAGCGCATGACGACCGACGCGCGCGGGGTGGATGAAGAGGTCTGGGCGGACCTGCGCGAGCATTTCGATGAGGGCGAGATCATCGAGCTAGCCGCCGTGATCGGCCTGTTCAACTACTTCAACCGCTTCAACGACGCGCTGAAAGTGCCTATCACGCCGCCAGCCGAGCCAGCGATAGACGCATCCGAAACCGAAACCGATAGCTGAGACAGGTTGATACCTGATCTGACGGCGCGCCCTACTAAGCGGGCGGAAATGACAGCGCCAGCGCGATACTCACCCCTACGACTCACCCTAAGGATGGGGCGCACCGTCCACCTCCGGCCTACACTCGCGAAGGTCCAAGTCAGCGGCCCAAGAAACGACACAAGCGGCGTATACCGACGCAGTGCCGTTTGGCCGCGGCGCCATAAGAGAAGGAAGGATGGCGAAGATGGCGACATTGCCAAATATTGTGTTGGTCCACGGCGCGTGGGCCGATGGCTCGAGTTGGAGCGCTGTTGTGGAGCGCTTGCAGGCCGACGGCTACACCGTGACTGCCCCACAGTTTCCGTTAACCTCGCTAGCGGATAATGTCGCGCGGCTACGTCAGGTTCTGGCGCGCCAGCATGGTCCGACACTCCTCGTCGGCCACTCGTACGGCGGCCAGATCATCACCGCGCTCGGCGCCGACGCGCCGAACGTCATCGGCCTGGTCTACATCGCGGGCTTCGGGCTCGACCAGGGCGAGTCGATTGGCGCGCTGCTGGCGCAGGGAGCGTCGCCTCCCGCCATCGCGCATCTCGACATCGACCCGCAGGGCTTCGCGTGGCTGCCCGAAGAGGATTTCGTAGGCCACTTCGCGGCGGACGTCGATCCAGTCAAGGCCAGGGTCATGTTCGCCGTACAGCAGCCGCTGTCCGCCTCCGCGCTTGGTGAGGTGATGGGCGTCCCCGCCTGGAAGTCGCTGCCGACCTGGTTCCTGGTGGCCGATGGCGACCAGACGATCCCGCCCGATGCCGAGCGGCAGTTTGCCAGGCGCATGGGAGCGACCACCGTCGAAATCGCCTCGAACCATGTGGCGATGGTCTCCCACCCGGACGAGGTGTTGAAGCTCATCAAGGCAGCGATCCATGCCTTGCCGGTCCCTGCCTAGCTCTCTGCCTGGCGCCACACTACGGGTCTGCGCTTCGTAGCTCTGCCATGTTGTTGACCTCGGCCCCATGCGTTTCGTAGCTCGTCAGCTCGCGCGTGGGGCAGCCCCCGCGCGCGGTCCGCGTCCCGTCGGCGCGGCGTCGGCCAACAACAACCACTTCAGCTATATCGCCGCGCCCATGCGCAGCACAGGTAACAACCAGAAACAGCAACCAGAAACCACACGGAAATCAGGAGGAGATTAGTTATGAGTCAACCTGGCATGACCCCGGAACCCAACATGACTCCACCACCGTCTACCATGACGACCCATCCCGACATCCGCACGTTCAGCTTTACCGCATCGGATGACGCGCTCGCAAATCTGCGTAGGCGTGTGGCGGCAACCATCTGGCCCGACAAGGAGACCGTCGCCGATGCGTCGCAGGGCGTGCAGTTGGCGACGATGCGACAGCTCGCACGTTACTGGACCTCGGACTACGATTGGCGCAAGGTTGAGGCGCGACTGCATGCCTTGCCGCAGTTCGTCACCGAGATCGACGGACTCGATATCCATTTTATCCACGTCCGCTCGCCCCATGACAATGCGTTGCCGCTTATCGTCACCCATGGCTGGCCCGGCTCGGTCATCGAGCAGTTGAAGATCATCGAGCCACTGACCAACCCCACAGCACATGGCGCGAGCGCATCAGATGCTTTCCATCTGGTCATCCCGTCACTGCCGGGCTACGGCTTCTCGGGCAAGCCAACATTACCCGGCTGGGATCCCGCCCGTATTGCCCGCGCATGGACAGAACTGATGAAGCGGCTCGGCTACACGCGATTTGTAGCACAAGGCGGCGACTGGGGGAATGCCGTCTCAGAGGTGATGGCCCTGCAGGCGCCTCCAGAGTTGCTTGGCATCCATACCAACATGCCAGCCACGGTGCCAGCCGACATGAGCAAGGCGCTCGCGTTCAACCAGGAGCCGCCAACCAGGCTCTCGTCGGAGGAGCAGAACGCCTGGAATCAGCTCGTTTTCTTCTACCAGAAAGGGCTGGGCTACGCCAACGAGATGTCCAATCGCCCACAAACGCTCTACGGCATCGCGGATTCACCCATCGGGCTTGCCGCCTGGATGCTCGATCACGATGCACGCAGCCAGGAGCTTATCGCTCGCGTCTTCGACGGCAAGACGGAAGGGCTGACGCGCGATGACGTCCTCGACAATGTGACGCTCTACTGGCTGACAAATACGGCGATTTCCTCGGCGCGCCTCTACTGGGACACCACTCAGACGTCGACGGGAGGGGGCTTCTTCGACGTACGCGGCGTCAAGCTACCGGTCGCCGTCAGCGTCTTCCCCGACGAAATCTATGCCGCCCCACGCGGTTGGACGGAAAAAGCCTATCCCAGACTGATACATTACAACCGACTTCCCAAAGGCGGGCATTTCGCCGCATGGGAGCAACCACAGGCCTTCAGTGAAGAGATCCGCGCGAGCTTCCGGTCACTGCGCTAGTGGAATAGAGCGAGATGGCCGCCCGTGGAAGCGTCGGGAACTCGATGCATCTCGTGGCAGACATCTTGCAGACCCTGATGATTCGCGGCTGCGGCCACTGGGTCGCCGAACTGTCTCCCGCGGAGTTGATGACGCGCTGACTACGATCTTCGCTCCGTGTGGGGCTGACGAGGTATACACCTCTGGCTCCCACGCCACCAGGGACCAGCCGTAGTCCTGAGGCGAGATCCACGCCAGCGTCTTGAGCATAGCGTCCAATAATCCAGATTCGGCCTGGCATTTGGCCGTACAACGCGCCAACAGGAGGCTGTTATGAGTACACCGTTCGTAAGCCGTGGCTTTCGGGGACGCCGACAGCGATCGGAGACGGCGCAGCGCCTGCCGCCGGGCCAGTACCTCGTCAATGGCTTCCCCGTCCTTTCGGCTGGTCCCACACCGCGTACAGCACTGGAAAAGTGGGACTTCACGATCATCGGCGAGATAGACGAGCCCAGGCGCTGGACCTGGGACCAGTTCCAGCAACTGCCCCACGAGACTGTCACTAAAGACATTCACTGCGTGACGAAGTGGAGCAAGCTCGACACTGTGTGGACGGGCGTCTCCCTCGACACATTGCTACAGGGCGTCACCACCAGCGCCCAATACATCCTGGCCTTCTGCGACGGCGACTACACGACCAATCTGCCGCTCGCAGATGTGACTGGTGGCAAGGCATGGATCGCGTACGAGTACGGCGGAGCGCCCCTCGCGCCTGAGCATGGCGGCCCGGCGCGGCTGCTCGTGCCGCATCTCTACTTCTGGAAGAGCGCCAAGTGGGTGCGCGGCATACAGCTCCTGGCCGAGGATGAGCCCGGTTTCTGGGAGTCGTTGGGCTACAACAACTACGGCGATCCCTGGAAGGAAGAGCGCTACGCGGGCGACTAGCAAGCGTCGCATGCAATGAACGTAGGAGACGGCTATGGCGGGCATACCGGCGAGATTGGCATGGCGACGCGCCACTGTGCTGCGACACATTGACGAGGCCCCGCATGTCAAGAGCCTTGTACTCGATGTGCCAGGTTGGGCCGGGCATCGTGCTGGCCAGCACCTCGATGTGCGGCTTACGGCAGAGGATGGCTATCAGACCGAGCGCAGCTACTCCATCTCCTCCGCGCCCGCCGAACCGCAGGTCACACTGACAATTGAGCGGCTCGACGACGGTGAGGTGTCTCCCTATCTGACAGACGTGCTACATCCCGGCGACGAATTAGAGGTGCGCGGCCCAATCGGCGGTTGGTTCACCTGGCGCCCTGAAGAGGGCGGTCCGCTGCTGCTGGTGGCGGGCGGCTCAGGAGTCGCCCCGTTGATGGCGATGATCCGTCAACGTGCTGCCGTGCGAAGCCCTGCGCCGGTCTGCCTCCTCTACTCGTCGCGCACCTACGAAGAGATCATTTTTCGGGAAGAGTTGGATCGCAGCGCCGTCGCGGATGGGGATCTGGTGGTGGATTACACCCTCACTCGCACCCAGCCACCCGGCTGGCAGGGATACAGTCGGCGTATTGACCGCGCGATGCTCGAAGAGGTGGCGTGGGCGCCCGAGGAGCATCCGCTAATATTTGTATGCGGTCCGACTCCGCTGGTCGAGTCGGTCGCGACGCTGTGCGTCGGGCTCGGCTACACACCCGAGCGCATCAAGACCGAGCGCTTCGGACCAACCGGAGGTGATGCGTGAGTGACGCAAACGAGTTGACAGACACGAGCATTGTGAGCGATGAGTCTCTCCGGCTCGATGGCAACGCTGCTGCGGGCATGCTGGAGGAGATCTTCACCTTTGAGGTGACCTCGGCGCATTGCACCTGCGCCGGATGTGGGCAGACCGCGCCGCTTGGCGCCTTATTGCTGTATGGCGGTGAAATGGGCATCGTCCTGCGCTGTCCGGCGTGCGGGCGGGCCGAGCTGCGGGTCGCGCGCCACGGTGGTCCGGGGGGACAATACTGCATCGACATGCAAGGGATGAAAACGCTGCGGGCCATTCCAGCGTAATGACGACATCGACACACGGCCCAACTGACACCGTCTCTGTGCTATTTCCCCCGACATATGAGAGATAGCATGAGCATTGGCCACATATCAGCCAGTGTAGCCGCGCAATGAAGCGCTGGCTCTGAGATCCCGCGCCAACAAGGAACATGTAGACACGTTGGACCTCACCCAAGGGATAGGCAATGTCCTGGTTCCCCGTGAGACTCGCCTTTGTGACGGGGCGCATGACACACGGCCATGGCATACTCACGGATGTCGCCTGATGTCACCTGGTAGGAAGGCCGCACGGTCGCGGCGTACCGGCAATGTGTAGTACTGGTACGCACTGTCGTAGAGCACTAAGCACAGAGACAAGCAGCAGACGAGGAGGAGAAATTACCATGAGCCAATCTGGTATGACCCCAGAGCCCAGCATGACCCCGCCGCCATCCGTCATGCAGGACACCATGATTCATCCTGACGTTCACCCGTTTCAGGTCAACATTGCGGATGAGGCGCTTGCCGACCTGCGCCGCCGCGTCGCTGCGACGCATTTGCCCCATAAGGAACTGGTCACCGATCGGTCGCAGGGCGTGCAGTTGGCGACAATTCAGGAGCTTGCCCGCTACTGGACGACGGACTACGATTGGCGCAGGGTGGAGGCCACACTCAACGCTCTGCCGCAGTTCATGACGAATATTGACGGGGTGGACATCCACTTCGTCCACGTGCGGTCCAAAGAGCCTAACGCTTTGCCCCTCATCATCACCCACGGCTGGCCCGGCTCGGTCATAGAAATGCTAGGGGTCATCGACCCGCTTACCGACCCGGCCGCGCACGGCGGATCGGCTGCGGACGCGTTCGACCTCGTCATCCCGTCTATTCCGGGCTATGGCTTCTCTGGCCAGCCGGAAGAGATTGGCTGGAACCCCAGCCGCACCGCCAGCGCCTGGGCGGAACTGATGAAGCGCCTCGGCTATACGCGCTATGTGGCGCAGGGTGGCGATGTAGGCGCCAGCATTACCGACACGATGGGCCGCCAGGCGCCCGAGGGGCTGGTCAGCATCCATACCAACTTGCTCATTACCGGGCTGGGCGGTGGTGAGCACCCGTCTAATACAGAGGAGGAACGCGCCGCAATCGCCGCGCTCGCCACATTCCGCGCGAGCGGTTTTGGCTATTTCCTGGAACAGGCTACGAGGCCACAGACAATCGGCTATGCCTTGTTAGATTCGCCCATCGCCCTGGCGGCCTGGATGCTCGACCACGACACGGACAGCTACTACAAGATCTCCCATGCCTTTGTCGACGGGCATCCTTCGGGCGGTCTCACTCGAGACCATGTCCTCGACAACATCACACTCTACTGGCTGACGGGCACAGGCGCCTCGGCGGCTCGGTCGTACTGGGAGAGCGGCCGTGCCCAGGCGCTGGAGGCTGCCTCCGGTAAGGCTCCTCCGCAAGTTACGCTTCCGGTAGGCTTCACCACATTCCCCGACGAGATCTTCCGGGCCCCGCGCAGTTGGGTCGAGCAGTCCTACCCTACCCTCACCTACTTCCACGAGGCTGACAGAGGTGGCCACTTCGCCGCCTGGGAACAGCCACAGCTCTTCAGTGAAGAACTCCGCGCAACGTTCCGCTCGCTGCGCTAGCCTGGAGAGACGCGAGGTGGACGACAGGCGCGCTCTCCCTGTGTTCCCTGTGTCCGTCGCCACCAGCACGACTGCGCAACATCAAGACGCAGTTCATGGAGGCAATTGAAGTGGAACGTCAGGCGGAACACCTGGAACTTCCAATGGATTATCGGACAACTGAGGTAGATGGACTCTCCATCGTGTACCGCGAAGCTGGTCCGAACGACGAGCCAACGCTGCTCATTGAAGGGAGCCTCCCATGTCAGACCAGATGAACTATCGTCTTCACCCTGCTTCCGGCCATGTGCCGATCACTCTCGTCGCCGACTTCGGCTTGTTCGACCCCGCAAACGCACAGTTCGGCAGAACGAGCGCAGCAGGCGCAGGAGAATTGGCCGCGCTCGGCGGCGCGACCGCGTGGCTCAACTCGGAACCGTTGACGGCGGCTGACCTGCGTGGGAAGGTCGTCCTTGTCGACTTCTGGACGTATACCTGCATCAACTGGCTCCGCACCTTGCCGTATGTGCGCGCATGGGCCGATAAATACCGGGATCAGGGCCTGGTGGTGATTGGCGTGCATACGCCTGAATTCCCCTTTGAGTACAATATCGAGAACGTGCGCCAGGCCGTGAAGGACAGACGGATCGAGTATCCGATTGCGGTCGATAACGACTATGCGGTGTGGACGGGCTTCAATAACCGCTATTGGCCGGCGCTCTATCTCTTCGACGTTGAGGGGCAGATCCGGGATCATCACTTCGGCGAAGGCGACTACGTGCAGTCGGAAATCATGATTCAACGCTTGCTGGCTGAAGCGGGACTCGGCGACACTGACATCGGTGATGAGTTGGTCTCGGTGTCTGTCGATGCCCAGGGCGTCGAAGCTGAAGCCGATTGGGATGACGAAGAGACTTCCGAAACCTATCTCGGTCATGAGCGCACCGAGCGCTTCGCCTCTCCCGGTGGATTGGCAGCG
>JAICKD010000504.1 GCA_025928125.1 Ktedonobacterales bacterium | reverse complement strand
CTGCTCAGTCCCGCCGTTGGCGCGCTCAATCGGCGCGACGCTGCGGCAGCGCCAACCACCGCTGATGAGGTGACGGCTGACACCACCAGCGCCACAACCTAGCAAGCGCCTGCTCTGCGCTATACACCCATCTGACGGGCGCAGTGAGCGCGCGGCGGATATAGCGAGGCGGCGCATGATCTGGACTACCAGGCGCCGCCTCCACAACGCACGAGAGCGGCCGCTAGTGCGCGTGCGCCGCACCGCTGTCGGATCGCCGCGCTGTCGTCATACGCGTGCGACGCGAGCGGATTGGGAGTTGATAGGCCTCTACTCCGGGATGTGCACGTCCAGGCGCGAGATATTTGCAGGCTGTGCGGAGAGCGCGCTGGAGTTGCGCGCCGACTTTCTGCGCCGTACCGCGCACGCCGGGCGCAGCGCAACCGATGAGCTGGCCGGAGACTGAGGTGAACGGCGCTGATACGGCTGAGCGAGATAGTCTACCCGCGCGAATTTCCGCGTATCCGTTCTCAAGCGGTACATCAGAAGGGAAGAGCAGAGGCTGCCGCTTGGGCAAACCATGCGGGCCGCCCATTGCGCAGGCGATGCGCATCGGGTATGCTACCAGAGAGCGGTCTCGCCAGACCATGCTGAATGGAGCGTTGATTACGATGGCTCACCACCGATCACTTCGGCTCAGGCGGAGCTTGGGCGTCCCAGTTCAGCGTGGCAAGTTTACATCGCTAGAGATCTGTGCGGGCGCAGGTGGGAGCGCGTTGGGCATCGAGTTGGCGGGCTTCACTTGCGTTGGCGCTATCGAAAACGACGCCGCAGCATGTGCTACGTTGCGCGCCAACCGCCCAGCATGGCGGGTTATCGAAGATGACATACACAACGTCCCAGGCTGGGAGTTCCGTGGGATTGAACTTCTGGCTGGCGGGGTCCCCTGCCCACCGTTCTCGATAGCAGGCAAACAACTTGGCGCCGATGACGAACGCGATCTCTTTCCCCAGGCAATGCGCATCGTCGAGCAGGCGCGACCAGCAGCAGTCATGCTGGAAAACGTGCCAGGGTTCGCATCCGCCAAGTTTGATCAGTATAGAAGTGCGCTGCTCGCCAGATTAATCAGGCTCGGCTACGGGGTAGACTGGCGCGTGCTACAGGCATCCGCATATGGAGTACCGCAGTTACGGCCACGCTTCATGCTGGTGGCAATACGCGAACCCTACTATGCGCGATTTCGTTGGCCCGAACCAACGTTGCAGGCGCCTACTGTTGGGGAAGCTATCGGCGACCTGATGGCGTTGCGCGGCTGGCAAGGCGCTGAGCAGTGGCGTCTGCGCGCGAATACTATCGCTCCAACACTGGTCGGTGGATCGAAGAAGCATGGCGGCCCGGACCTGGGGCCAACCCGCGCCCGCAAGCAGTGGGAGCAACTGGGTGTAGATGGACTTGGTATCGTTGCTGAGCCACCAGGCGCCACCTTCCCCTTGGACGGTCTGCCACGCCTCACCGTCCGTATGGCGGCGCGCATCCAGGCATTCCCTGACACATGGCAGTTCGTCGGTGGCAAGACCGCGCAATATCGCCAGGTGGGCAATGCGCTGCCGCCGCTCGTTGCGCAGTCGGTTGCGCTCGCGATTCGGAGCGCCCTCGACGACCGCTATGTGGCAGAACGAGACAGTGGACCCACGTTGATACAACCCGAACTCATGCAGGTGTAAACGACTTCTGTGTAGCAACCGCACTATTTGCTGTAGACAGGGTGAAATCGGTGGCCGATCAATCCGAACCAGCAGGTTCCAAACGTCGCATTCTTGAGTTCTTGCTCGCCAATATGGGACGCATTATTGATGGCGAGGAACTGCGCGCCGTTTCCGGCAACGCTTCTGAATGGGCAAGGCGCGTGCGCGAGTTGCGCACCGAAGAAGGCTATCAGATCCTGACGCACCGTGACCGCGCCGAACTCAAGCCAGGCCAATACCTCATCGAGACCGACAAGCGCCTGCCCGCATTCGCCAGAGACATCTCAAAGGAGACGCGCGCCTTTGTACTGGAGCGCAATGGCTACACCTGCCAGATGTGCGGATTGGCTGCTGGCGATACTGATCCTTTTGATCCCACACGTAAAGTGCGCCTGACGATGGGCCACACTATTGATAAGTCGAAGGGTGGCGCCGACACAGCCAACAACCTGCGCGCCATCTGCACGAACTGCAACGAGGGGCTGCAAAACAGCGCTCCGCAAAAGCCAGATCGCCTCCACCTGCTGACACAACTGCGCCGCGCCACGATTGAAGACCAACTGGCGGCGCTGGAATGGCTGGAGCGGAAATTTGCCAAGAACCGGCCAAAGCGGCAGGATGGATAGACAAGCAGTGAGGTCGCGCCCTCAGTCCTCGACTTTGTGAATCTGGATATTGTATCTGGCGATTTCAGGCGCGAAAGTCGTCTCAACCTCATCGAGCAGCTTTGTCCAGTGCTCGGTGGAAATGTCGCCATCAAGCCAGTGCGTGGAAACCGCTATGACCGCCCCTCGCAGCGATGGATCCCACCAGTCGCTCATCCGCTGGCGTCGCTCGGAGACATACCGAGCGGGATGGCGCGCCAGGACAAGCAGATGGTTGGTGTCCCAATAGGGGTGCGTGAGGATGGTCATGCCGGTCACATCATCCCAGGGAATCGTGAAGGCGCGCCACGGCATATGAGGTGGCGCGTAGGTGACGCCAGCGTCGCTGAACATCAAAATGGGCTGCTGAAAAGCTGCCCAGTTCGCGAGCCACGTCAGCGCGTTGAGCGCCGAAAGCCCACAGACACAGAGCAGCAACGCGCCAAAAATCGGCCCCATGAGACTAGAGCCATCTGTCGGCGATGTCACAACCAGCCAGCCGGATACTGCTACTGGCGTAGTGATGCAGAACAGGAGGAACATGTATATCAACTGGTGTTTGCAGGCATACAACCGAATCTCGTGCTTTGCAATCACGTTACACTTGCTCCTTGCAGAACGCATCCTACAAATAGAACGAGCGGGCAGCGCATATGGTGAAGCGGCGCCTGGCAACCACTGTCAGACGCCGCTTCGCTGTGAACGCTTATGGCTAGTGCGCGTGCGCCGCGCCGCCATCGCCGGTCGCCGCCACCGGGGCAGATTCCAGCGCGCGGGCGAGGATTTCGGAGATGTCTTCGACGCCGAAGTGGTCATTCGCGCCGACCGCTTTGATGCCGTCCTCGAACATCGTGATGCAGAAGGGGCAGGCCGCCGCCATCGCATCGGCGCCCGTGTCGAGCGCCTCCTGCACGCGTGTATTGTTGATGCGCTTGCCGATCTTCTCCTCCATCCAGACGCGACCACCACCGCCGCCGCAGCAGAATGAGCGGTTGCGGTTGCGCGCCATCTCCGTCACGCCATCCTTGTTGATGACGTTCAGCACGCGGCGTGGCTCGTCGTAGACGCCATTCCAGCGCCCGATGAAACAGGGGTCGTGGTAGGTCAGCTTG
>JAICKD010000281.1 GCA_025928125.1 Ktedonobacterales bacterium | reverse complement strand
TTGGCACTGGAGAGCTGGATGTAGGTCTCGATGGGAATGGCGAGCAGGAACTGGATGGCCAACGCTACTCCCCAGGCGACGGCCAGCGCGAGCGCCGCACGGCGCGGCGAGCCGGTCGCGCTATGGATGCGCGCCAGCGAGGCTGGCAGCAGACCGTCACGCGCCAGAGCAAAGATCAAGCGCGTCGCGCTCCGCGCCCAGGTGAACATGAACAGCAGCATCAGCGCCAACGCAATGGCCGCGGCGAGCCGGGTGGCGGCCAGCCCCAGCGCGAGGCGCGCCAAATCCGCCAGCGAGGCGTCGCTCGTCGCAATGACTGAGCGCGCCAGGCCGCCGACGACGGTGACGCCCAGCAGCACGAAGAGCGCGCCAACCACGGCGACAGCCAGCCCCAGCGCCTTGACCAGCGTACGCGGATCGGCGAACTCCTCCCCAGAGAAGGCGGCGTTCTCCCAGCCGACGAAGGCGAAGAAGCAGATGAGCGCCGTGGAGGCGACACCCGCGAGATCGTAGCCGCTGACGTCGGTCAGCCGGGCCGCTGTGACGTGCGGCAGCGCCAGCAGCATCGTGACGGTGATGGCGGCGAGGCAGACGAAGAAGCCCCAGCGCTGGAGGCGCATGATCCGCGAGACGTCGAAGCAGTTACCCAGCACGAGCACCGCGAGTAGCCCAGCCGCGACGACGAAGTTCCAGTGTCCGGGCAGCGGTACGAGCTTGTCTACGTATTCGGCGAAGATCAGCGCCGCCGCCGGTCCGCCGACCGCGATGGCGGTGAGATAGAGCGTGCCGGTGAGCCATGCGACGGGCTGGCCTAGTCCCTGCCCGATGAACGCGATCACGCCGCCAGCCGAGGGATAGCGCGCGCCCAGCTCCGCCATGATCCGCGCCAGTGGATACGAGACGACGGCCAGCGCGGCCCAGACAAGGATGGACCACGGCCCGGCGTGCCGCGCGGCGATGGAGGGCAGCACGATCAGGCTCTGCCCCAGGACCGCGCTGGTATATCGGACGAATCCGTCGGTCAACGACAGATGCTTACGTAGCGTTTCCTTCGGGGCGGTTACGGTTGCCATAAGTTCTATTCACTCCTCGGAGAGAGAAACCGGCGATAGCTGGCAAGAGTTGCGTGATGATATGATAGAAAAGTACATGTGAGATGTGAATGGGATTCGCAAAGCAAATGTGGCGATTGAAGCGCAAAGAGAAGGTAGAATATCCCTATGACTAACGATCCTGAGAAGTTGCTGGACGAGACGGGGTGGGCGCTGCTCTGCGCGCTCCAGGAGAATGCGCGCAGCTCCTACGCGGACCTTGGGCGGCGTGTGGGGCTGACGCCGCCAGCGGTGGCCGACCGCATCCGGCGGCTGGAGGCGGCAGGGATCATCACCGGCTATCACGCGACGGTGAATCCGGCGAAGCTGGGCCTCTCGCTCACCGCGATCATCCGCTTCAAGGGGGCGAACGTGACCCACGAGCGCATCATGGCCGTCATCGAGGACTGCCCGGAGATCATCGAATGCCACGACATCACCGGCGACGATTGTATGTCGCTGACTGTCGTCGTCTCCTCGGTCTCGCACCTGCAATCGGTGATCGCGCGGCTCATGCCCTATGGCTGGCCGAACACGTCGATTGTGCTCGCCTCGCCGCTGCAACATCGCGCTATCAGCCCAACCACGCTGCCACAGGAGGAGCAAGAGCGCGAGACTGCTGAGAGCGCCTGAGAGCTACGGGCGCCACTCGTCGTGGAGCAGGCCGAAGTAGTATTCGTCCTCGAAGCTGCCGCGAAAGAGGAAGCGCTGGCGCAGGTTGCCCTCGTACTGGAAGCCGAGCTTGAGCAGCAGGTTCTTTGAGCGCTCGTTGGCGATGTCGATGACCGCCTCGATACGATGCAGCCCCATCTCGGTAAACCCGTAGGTCAGGATGGCGGAGAGCGCCTCGGCCATGATGCCCTGACCCCAGTCGGCGCGATTGAGGATATAGCCTGTCTCGGCCCGGTAGTATCCCTCGTGGTATCCCTCATCGAAGTGGTGAAAGCCGCACGAGCCGATGATGCGGTCGTCGCCCTCTCGCGTGATGCCCCAGCGGATCTCCCGGCGCTGGACGTATTCGTCCCGCCGCAGCATGATGTACGCCTCGGCCTCGGCAAACGACTGAAATGTCTCGTTATAGTAGCGCATCGCCTCCTCGTCAGAGTAGATGGCGAAAATGGCTTCCGCGTCATCCGGCCGAAGCGCTCGCAGCCGCAATCGCATTGTTGACAGGACAGGGAATGTGGTAAACACTGAGTCTCTCGTCATGGATTTTCGCCTTGTGTTTCGCATGTGCGTAATCTCGCGGCGCTGTGACGCTGCCTTGACCATCGCGGGAAAATTGGGATCTTCTCTGGTGCATTCCGCGATGAAATCGTCCAAATCATCGTTCTCGGTTGCCATTGATTACACCTTCGCCTGAGAGTTTCAATCTGTCCTTAGCAGCGTATGGCCCAAGAGTAATCCTAAAACTTTACGTGAAGGCGTAACGTTTCTGGTGGCTCAATAAGGAATACGCCCAAAACGCTCCATCCACTCTCGCTTAGTCTGGCCCGAGCAGCGTGTGGCGGATCAGCATCAGCGGCGTCAGCGGCCCCAGCCCGCCGGGGACAGGTGTCAGCGCGCCAGCCACCGCACGCAGGCTCTCGTAGTCCACGTCGCCGACGAGGCTCCCATCCACCGCGTTCATCCCGGCATCCAGCACCACCGCGCCAGGACGGATCATCTCCGCCGTCAGATAGTTGGGGCGACCGACACTGGTGAAGAGGATATCGGCTGTCCGGGTGATGGCGGCCAGATCAGGCGTGCGCGAGTGGCAGAAGGTGACGGTCGCGTTCTCGCGCAGGAAGAGCAGCCCCGCTGGCTTGCCGCCGACATTGCTCCTGCCGACCACCACCGCGTTCTGGCCCTGGAGCGCCACGCCCGCATCCCGCAGCAAGGCGAGGGCGGCATCGGCGGTGCTTGGCACGAAGCTGGGGAAGCCGAGCATCAGGTGGCCCGCATTGCGCGGTCCCAGGCCATCCACATCCTTCTCGGGCGGCAGCACCTCCGTCACCATCCGCTGTCGAATATGCCCAGGCAGCGGCAACAGCACCACCACGCCGTCGGCGTCACCGCGCGCGCCGAGAGCCGCCACCCGCAGCCGTAGCGTCGTCTCATCGATCTCCGCCGGGAACTGTTCGAGCTGGCAGTCTACACCCGTCCGCAGGCACGCACGCTGTACCTGCTCAGCGTAGAGCAGCGCCGTGGGGTTCTCGCCGACCGCCACCAGCAGCAGCAATGCGCGGCGGTCATGCGCCTGGGCGAACCGCTCCGACTCACGTCGCAGTTCATCCATCGTGCGCCGGGCCAGTTCGCGGCCATTCAGAATCGTCGCATCTGTCGCGTCCATCGCAGCCTTCCAGACATTGGGTAGAATGTGGGTGACGCCGTTCCGTACTATATCATTGAAATGGGTATTGCCATGGCCGATCAGGATGAGCCGCTCGCTGGGCTGAGCTGGCATGTTCCCACGCGCGTCGTCGTGCGGGGCGGCACGGCGCGAGAGCAGGCCGTTCGCCTGCCATTACCGGGCGCGAAGTATTACACCCTGCGCTACCTGCTGGCGGCGCTGCTGGCGGACGGCGTCTCGCTGGTGCGCAACCCCGCGCGGAGTGACGATACCGTGGCGCTGGTGCGGGCGTTGCGGGCGCTTGGCGCGGATGTGACTGAGACACAGATGGATGGCGACTGGGCGCTACGCATCACTGGGACAGGCGGACGACTGAGCCAGCCGCCGGAGAACACACTGGCGGTGGGCAACGCGGGCGCCGTGCTGCGGCTGCTGCTGGGCATCGGCGCGCTCTTGCCAGAAATCACCTTCACCACCGACCATCCTGATTCGCTCGGACGGCGGCCCAACGCCGATTTGCTGGCCGCGCTCGCTCAGCTTGGCATCACTGCCGATGCCCAGGAGCCAGACGGGCTGCTGCCAATCACGCTGCATGGCGGGCCACCCGCTGGCGGCGAGGTAACCGTCTCCGGCGCGCGTAGCTCGCAATATCTCAGCGCGCTGCTCTACCTGGCCCCACTGCTACCCCAGGGCTTGCGCATCACGGTCACCGATGGCCTGCGCTCGTCGGATATCGTGCGGGCGACGTTGCGCGTGCTGGCGGAGGCGGGCATCCACATCAAGGCGGCTGCCGATCTCCGCGCATTTGCGGTCGCGGGCGGGCAAGTCTATCGCGCGCTCGATGTAACCGTGCCGGGCGATGTGCCGTCGGCGGCGGCGCTGACGGTGGCGGCGCTCTTGCTCGGCCAGCCTGCTCACCTCGCCTCGCTGGATGCCACGCGGCCGGAGTCCGCTGCCTTGCTGGCGGCGCTGGAGGCTCTGGGCGCGCCGCTGACGCTGGCTGACGGCGTGCTGTCCATCGGCGCGGGGGCGCACTTGTGCGCAGTGAGGCTGGACGGCGATCCGCTGATCGATAGCGTGCCGGTGCTGGTGGCTGCCGCCTGTTTTGCCGAGGGCGAGAGCCGTTTCGAGAATGTCGCCAATCTGCGGCTGAAGGAAAGCGACCGCATCGGCGATCTCTGCGCCGAACTCCAACGCGCGGGCTGTGACGCGCAGCCGTTCGACGACGCGATTGTGGTGCGTGGCCAGCCGGGCGGCGTGGCTGGTGGCGTGACGGTGGACGCCCACGACGACCACCGGCTGGCGCAGGCGCTGGCCCTCGTCGCGCTGCGCTCTCGCGAGGGGCTGACCATCACTGGCGCGGAGGCCGTCGCCAAGAGCTACCCATCGTTCTTCGAGGACCTGCGGCTGCTCGGCGCTGAGACGCGCGAAGCATAGATTTACGGCTGCTTGGCGCTGAGACGGCGCTGGCTACCATCATCGTTGTGATCGAGGAATGGCTGAGGAGCGAGAAAGAAGTGGCGGCATGACGCTTCGGGAGAAGGGCGGCTATGAGTCATGGCACATGAAATGCGTTATCGCCGTATGACACTGTAATAAGCAATGAATATAATCAGGATGTCCAATGCATCAATATGAGTCGCGGAGCATCACAGAATGAGCGGTCCCATGCGTATTCTCTTTACCTTTGAGGGCGGGAGCGGTCACTTTAACCCCCTGGTTCCGCTGGCGCGGGCCGCCGAGGCTGGTGGGCATGGTGTCGCCTTCGCCTGCGCCCCGCAGCAGATTCCGGCTGTCGAGGCGACGGGCTTTCCGGTATTTCCCGCTGGCATCGACGTCGGAAGCACGCCGGAAACCGATGCGATGGAGCGACGCTATGAAGCCATACCCGATATTGCTGAGCGGGAAAAACTGCTCCTGCGTGAAGGATTCGCTGGGTGGTACGCGCGCCACAAAGCCGCGGATATCGTTGCCCTCTGCGAGACGTGGAGGCCCGATCTGCTGGTCCGTGAT
>JAICKD010000528.1 GCA_025928125.1 Ktedonobacterales bacterium | reverse complement strand
GCGCTCCTTGGGGAGATGACGGATATTTTGTGTTACACCCTATGTAGGCGCCCCGCTTCACTCCGACCACCGCGCAAGGAGCATCCCTATTCGGACGTAGCCGCGTTTCTTGTCCGCTACTGATGCTCCAGCCCATCGAAAGGACGACATCCCATGGCGACAGAGATGCATCCCGCGCCAGTCGCGTCGCCCACCCGCCAGCGCGTCGCCGCGTGGGTCGCGTTGGCGCTCGCGCTCATCTACCCACTGTATGTCGTCTACAGTGCGCTGACTATCCTGATGTGGCAGTCAAGAAATGGCGAGCCGCTAACATTCGCCTCATTCTCTTCTGGTCTCATGTTTATGGTGGGCATTGGATGCTGTTTCGTATGGCTGCTGCCGATTGGCGCAATCTTCCTGGCTGGCCTGGTGCTCAACGATAGCAAGGGGCGCAACCGAGTTGCCTGGGCCGCCGTCGTCCTCAGCGTGCTCTCGCTGCTCACCATCGTGGGTGCTATCTTCTCGGTGGGTATCATCACGCGCGGTCAGTAGCGGGGTGTGTGTAGACTATGTGTGTACACTGGACGCATGAACCTTTTCTTCCTCAAGGCGCTGCTAACGCCCTCGCTGATCGGCCTCGTCAGCGTAGCCGGTCGGCGATGGGGGCCAGCAGTGAGCGGGCTGCTCGTCGGACTGCCGCTGACCTCCGGCCCGGTGCTGCTGATCCTCGCGCTGCAGAACGGCACAGCCTTCGCGGCGGATACCGCGCGTGGCATCATCTTCGGCACCATCTCGGTGGCCATCTTCTGCCTGACGTACGCCTGGGCGGCGCTCCGCTGGGGCTGGCCCGGCGCGCTACTCGCAAGCTGGCTCGTCTTTCTCGCGGCGACGGCGCTGCTCCAACTGGCCATCCTGCCGCTGGCGCTGGCATTCGCCATTTGCGTCGTCGTGGCGGCGGTGGCGCTGGCGCTCTTCCCGCGCGTCCCAGCCAAAGAGGCTGTCGTTGTGACGCCGCCAATGTGGGATATTCCCGCGCGGATGGCAGTCGCCACAGTCTTCGTGCTGCTGCTGACAGGTGTCGCGCCCCAGCTTGGCCCGCATCTCACCGGGCTGCTGGCGCCATTTCCGATCTTTGGCACCGTGCTTGCCACCTTCACCCACGCGCAGGCAGGCACAGCGGCGGCGCTCCGGCTGCTGCGCGGGCTACTGGTCGGACTGCTCTCGTTCGCGTCGTTCTTTCTGGTCGCGGGGACGCTGGTCGTTCCGGCGGGGATTCTGCCCGCGTTTGTTGCGGCCATCATCGCGACGGTCGCCGTTCAGGGCGCGTCGCAGTGGGTATTCGCCCGGCGGAGGGAGCCTCGCTATGCCTGATAGTTCTGAAAGGCCCGACCCGCAGAGTCCGCTGGTCCACGAGGCGCTCTATCGCGGCGACGAGGCGCTGGCGCGACTGTCGGGCGCGCGTATCGTGCTGTGCGGCGCGGGCGCGCTTGGCTCGCACCTGGCCGAGCATCTGCTGCGCCAGGGCGTCCGCCAATTGACGGTGATCGACTTCGACCGGGTCGAGCAGCACAACCTCGGCACGCAGAGCTACGAGGAGGGCGATATCGGCGCATTCAAGGTGGATGCGTTGCGCGCCCGCTGCTACCGCGCGACGGGCATCGAGATCGCGGTGGTGGGCCAGCCACTGACTGAGCGCAACGCCGCGAAGCTGCTGCGCAACGCCAACCTCGTGCTCGATACGTTCGACACCTCGGCCTCCCGCCGCCTCGTCACCGATGCCTGCGCCGCGCTCGGTCGTCCCTGTCTGCACCTTGGCATGAACACCGACTACGGCGAGGTCCACTGGAACGAGGGCTACCGCGTCCCCAGCGATGTCGTCGCGCCGGATGTCTGCGCCTATCCGCTGGCGCGCAATCTGGTGCTGCTGGTGGTGGCGCTCGGCGCGGAGGTGGCGCTGCGCTTCCTGCTGGCGGGCCAGCGCGAGAACTACTCGATCACCCTGCGCGACCTGACAATCAACCGCGACAGATAGCCAGATGCCGCTCGCTGGTGGTACGCTGTGGGTGAATCCAATCGCGCGAGAGGAGCTTCATAATGATAACTGAGCAATTGCAGCACATAATAGATGAGATGACGAAGCTTCCGCCTGAGGAGCAGGACCGCGTAGCCGCTGCCATCCGGGCTATGCTGGAACAGCCGCCCGTCACGTCCGATGCGGTACGCCCGGAGGTAATGGAGGCTTTCGAGCAGGTTATGGCGCATTCTACAGAGGTATTAGACTACCTGCGCGACAAATAGTCAGCTTCGTTGCCTGACTCCTGGGTACCTCTAATTGTCTCACGAGAGATAGGTTATGGGTCTAAATGGTCAAGCGGCAACCGATCATTTATCTTACCGCTGGCGAAGTCATTACCTTCAATCAGGAAATCTTGCGACGGGCAGGAGCATCCAGGCAGATAGCCGCATTCCTGCGCGAGAGAGGACTGCTGGAGAGTGCCGTTCAGCGCCCGCAGAATGCCGCCTATTATGCTGGCGCTGACCTTATCACCCAGGCTGCGCTCTACATGGTCGGTATTGCTCTCAACCATCCATTCGTTGATGGTAACAAGCGGACTGGCTATATCAGTGGAATGACCTTTTTGCGGGTCAATGGGTTTCTGGCTCATCTGGACCTTGAGGTAAGCCTCAATGATGCTCAAATGGGTGTTTGGGTTGAACAGGTGGTGAGCCGCCAGATGACCTTCGACGCTTTTGCCGAACACCTGCGCCAGCGGTTCTCCCCGCCCAATAGCGCTCGGGGCTAGAGTTGTTTTATCCTTACCCACCTCTCTTAAGCACCTTGACACGCACTCTCATCGCCTGTATACTTGCCTGTATCTAAAAATCTTAGATATATCAGGGAATGTGAGTCATCCATGCGCGAGATGAAAAAAGGCTCGCTCGGCCTGCTGATCCTCCACCTGCTGCACGAGCGCCCCAGCTACGGCTACGAACTCACGGAACGCCTGCGCGAGCGTAGCCAGGGCGACCTCACCTTCGAGGATGCCGCCGTCTACCCACTGCTCCATGCCTTCGAGCGCGACCAGCTCGTCGAAGGTGTGTGGGAGCAAGACGACGCGGACACAGGCGCACGCAAAGGCGCCCGTCGCCGCTACTATCACCTGACACCGCGCGGTGTCGAGGCGCTACGGGCGGCATTGCGGGACTGGGCCACGTTCTCCAGCGCCGTTGGCCGTGTGCTGGGAACCGAGAAGTTGACAGGGGAGGGCGCCCAATGACATCTCGCGATAATTCTCACGCTTCACCGATTGACGCCTATCT
>JAICKD010000302.1 GCA_025928125.1 Ktedonobacterales bacterium | reverse complement strand
CGATCTCTGGCACATCTTCCGCGGCGGCGAGAAGCCGATGGAGCTGGCCTTCCTCAATGGCATCCTGCGCAGCCAGTACATGCCCCCCGCCGACCCGTGGTTCAGTGGCGGCTACATCAACTACTACTACTACGGCCAGTACCTGATCGCCGTCCTCATCAAGCTGACTGGCATCGTGCCGACGACTGCCTTCAATCTGGCGATTCCGCTGCTCTTTGGCCTGACATGCTCCGCCGCCTATTCCGTGGTCGCCGGGATGACTGGTCGCTGGTGGGCGGGGCTGATGGGTGGCCTGGGCCTCGCCGTCGTCGGCAATCTGGATGGCCTGCAACAATTGGTCGGCCAGCTTCAAGCCTCATTTGCCGGGCAGATACCGCCTGCCTTCGATTACTGGCGGAGCAGCCGAGTTATCCCATTCACGATCAACGAGTTCCCATTCTGGAGCTTCCTCTATGCCGATCTCCATGCTCATCTGATTGACCTGCCCATCGTCGTGCTCATTATCGCTGCCTGTGGCTCGCTTCTGCGTAGCGCGACTATCTTCGGACAGCACTGGCGGTCGGTCGTTCCGACGCTGGCGGTTGTAGCGCTGGCGCTCGGCGCAGCCTGGTGTACGAATACATGGGATCTGCCAACGTACGGATTGCTAGTCGCGCTTGTGCTGCTGCTGCGACTGTTCCCGAATGGGGGCGTGGGCTTCTGGCGGACGCTGAAGAGTCTCTCGTGGCGTGCTATCCGCAATGTGGCGCTGGCGGTGGCGCTGACATTCGTGGGCGCCTATGCGCTCTACCTGCCGTTCCACGCGAATTTCCAGAACTTCGTCAGCGGGACGGGGCCAGTCACGACGCCGACGAATCCCGCCCAGTTTGTGACGCTCTTCGGCCTCTGGCTCTTCCTGGTGGCGAGCTTCCTATTCCTCGAACTATGGGATCGCGTCGAGCGTACTTTTGGTGGCGAGAGTGGCACTGGCCAGGCGCAGCATCTCATCCTGCTCACGCTGGCGAGCATCGTTGTCTTGTTGCTGGCGTTTGCCATCAGCCTTAAGGTGCTGCTGCTCGTGTTGCTCGGCGCAGGCGCGTATCTCGCACTGGGCAGCCGCCACTCCGCAGTCAAGCGGTTGACCTATCTGGTAATTTTGCTGGGTTTGGCGGTCGCCTTTGGCGTCGAAGTCATCTACGTCCGCGACTTTCTGGATAACTCCGACTGGGAGCGGATGAACACGGTCTTCAAGTTCTACTATCAGGTGTGGACCTTGCTCTCGCTCGGAGGAGTCCTCGCGCTGACCCAGATGCTCGGGCGCATCTTCCCGCTGCGCTCCACCGAGGAAACGCTACCAGAGAGCGGCGATGAGCTGGATCAGGAGCTGGTGGACGAGCCATCGGGCGGGGTCGGACCCTCGCATCCGCGCAAAATCGCATGGGCGGGTGTTTTGCGCGGCGGCATGCGCATCGTTTGGGTGCTGACATTTGCGGGATTGCTCTTTGGGTCATCAGTATTTTTCGTCGAGGGGACACAAGCGCGGGTGAGCGATCCAGCCGTCTGGGCCGCTGTGCAGCCGCCACCGGGTGGAGTCCAGCCACAGGGTCTCTCGCTTGACGGCATGGCCTATATGCGCGGCTGGTATCCAGGTGACTACGCGGCAATCAACTGGCTCAATGACCATATCGCGGGCGCGCCAACCATCGTGGAGGCAAGCAATGGCCCCTATGCGTGGTATAGTCGAGTCTCGATCTATACCGGCCTGCCCGATGTGTTGGGCTGGAGCAGTCACGAATCGCAGCAGCGTTACGGCGATCAGGTCTATGCGCGTCAGTCGGATGTGCAGTCCTTCTATGGTACTGAGGATCCCGCTGCCGCAGTGAACTTCCTGCGACAATACGGCGTCAAATATGTGTACATCGGCGGCCTCGAGCGCACCTGTTATATGACCAATGACCAGGGAGGCTGTGTGCCAATGTCTGGCGCGGCGCTCGATAAGTTCACAACGCTGGCGCAAGCGGGCGTCTTGCGCGCGGTCTATCAGAATAGTGATGTGATGATTTATCAGGTGGTTGGCTCATGAGCGAGACGTTTCTCTGGTGGGTGGCAATCGAAGTGATTGGTCTCGCCGGGCTGCCCTTGACCGCGCTGGTCTTCGCCAATCTGCCTGATCGCGGCTGGGCGCTGACTAAGCCGTTCAGTCTCCTCATGCTTGGCTGGCTGATCTGGTTTCCCCTGACCCTCTTCTCGGCGCTGCCTTTCAATCGCATCTGGATTGTGCTGACGCTAGTGCTTTATCTCGCGGGAAATATTGCGCTTGTGTGGCGGGTGGCGCGCGTCAGAACGGCGCTCGCGGCGCTACTTACTCGGCAGCGCGGCTACCTCATTCTCGTCGAAATACTCTTCTTCGTGGCGTTCGCGGGGATGGTCTGGGAGCGATCCTTTACGCCTGCCGTGGTGGACACCGAAAAGTTTATGGATGTCGCGTTTCTCTCGTCGATCTGGCGCGCGCCCCATCTGCCGCCCCCCGACCCATGGCTCAGTGGCCAGTCTATCAACTACTACTATTTTGGCCACTATCTAATAGCGCTGCTCGCAAAGCTGTTGGACACCGTTCCAGGTACAGCCTTCAATCTCGGCGTTGGCCTCATCTTTGCGCTGACAGCGGTGGCGGTGTTTGGCGTCGCCGCCAACCTCTTCGCAGTGGTCTCCCCTACCTGGCGAGGATTCTGGCGCGGATTGGTTGGCTTGACCTCGGCGATCTTTGTGCTGATACTCGGCAACCTGAATGGGGCGCAGGTCTGGTGGCAGAATGCGCAGGAACTGGCGCGCCAGTTGCCAGCGCTCTACAGCAGCCCGTGGGCATGGCTCCTCCATCGCGATGTCTGGACGCGCTACGACTGGTGGTCGCCGTCACGGGTTATCCCCAACACGATCAACGAATTTCCGGCGTTCAGCTTTGTGCTTGCCGATCTGCATGCGCATGTGCTGGCGCTTCCTTTTGCGACGGTAGCCATTGGCCTAGCTTTCAACTTGCTGCTCGCACGCAGGCCAGGTATCCATGCCTTGGGCGATGGACGCCTGAGCCTGCTCGTGCTGCTGGTGTGCGGTGTGGCGATAGGAGGGCTGTATGCCATCAATGGCTGGGACTTACCCACCTATCTGGGACTGGCATTGCTGGCGCTGGCAATCCAGCAGTGGCTGGCGCATGAGCGGCGCTTCAGCAGACAGCTCTTCATCGATTTGCTGATGGTTGCCTTGTTGCTTTGCGTGCTGTGTTTTGTCGCGTATTTGCCTTTCTACCGCAGCTTTTCTTCGCCGGGAGAAGGTGTAGGGCTGGTCCCGTCGAATGCGCGCACTCCAGTAGGTCTTGAAGTAGCAATATTCGGTCTGCCTCTGTTTGTGCTACTCTCGCTGGCGGCGGTACGGCTGATGAAACGCTGGCCCGCGCCGGGCGCGCAGGTCGCCTTCGCCGCTGCGGTAGTCCTGACTTTGGGATCCCTGCTCGTACCGAATGCGACAGCCTGGACGTTACTCTGGGCCTTGCTCGTGGTGGCTGTCTGCGCCTATCTGGCGGCCGGTCTGTTGGGCCTACGGTTCGGCACTGGTCTACCCACGGATGCACTCTATCTCCATGAAGATGCGCGCCAAAATGAGCGGTTGCGCGCAAGAGCATGGGTCTGGTGTCTGGTTGGGACGGCTGTCGCACTGATTGCCGCCTGCGAACTGGTCTTTCTGCGCGACGTATTCGCGGGTGCTGAAACCGGCGCGCTTGGCGCGGGATTCCGTATGAATACAGTGTTCAAACTGTATTATCAGGCGTGGTTGCTGCTGGGCATCGTCGCGGGGCCAGCGCTCTGGTGGCTGTCTGCTTGCGCATTTCGCTGGGTGCGCTCGACGCTAGGTGCGCGTGACCAGGCAGAGCCACGACCGGCTCCGGTACGCATGGCTACAGACGTGCAGATGCTTCACAGTGAAGCTGGCTCCCTCGCGGCATTAGCTGCGGGCGATCCAAATGCGTATCTCGAAGCGGCTGTCCCATCGGACGATTCAACATCGGCGGGAACCGATGTGAGTAGGGTACCGTCGATATACCGTGGACATAGACGCACTGGGCCAGATGCGTTGCGCGCGCTCGGCGTCGGTGGTATCGTACTCTGGATACTTGCGTGCATGGCGCTGATTGGCGCGGCGACGATCTATCCCATCATGGCGACTGCTGCCCGTACGGCCAATTTCACACTGTCACGCTCGCTGGATGGCACGGCCTACATGAGCACCGATCCGGTGAATCAGGGCGATGCACAGGCCATCGTGTGGCTCAATGCGCATGTGACTGGTGACGCGGTCATCGTCGAGGGCGCGCAGTACGACGAGTACACACATAATGGCCGTGTCTCTGCTTTCACGGGGCTGCCAACGATGATAGGCTGGGGTGGTCACGAGTTACAGTGGCGTTATAACTGGCTGCAGCAGCCGGGGCGCGCCGACACCATCGGCCAGCGGCTAAATGCTGTGGCGAAAATCTATACGGATACCAACGAGCAGCAGGTTTTGGCGCTGCTCCATCAATACTCGGCGCGCTATGTCTACGTTGGCGCAGCGGAACGCCAGTTATACCCAACGGCCGACCTGGGGCGTTTCGCAACATTTCTCCGCGCGGTCTATCATTCCGCTGATGTGACTATCTATGCGGTTCCATAAGTCAGGAGCGAGTCTATGGCTCGAAAGAGTTACAGTGCTGAGGACGGTGCGCCTCGGCGAGCGAGCGCTGCGAATTTCTACCGGTCGGCGACATCGGCGTCCGAGGGTAGCTCCGTTGATGCGGCGCTCTCACTCACAAACGCTGAAATAGATGCTCCTGACGAAGATGTCGCACAGGACGACGCTGTCCCTGTTGTGACGTCTATCTATGATCGCACGCCAATGCGTGAAAGACTCGAATACCGGGCGCGCCAGGGGTGGGACTATGTTCGATCGATGCGGCTTGAGCAGTGGCTCTGGATCGGCGTCATTTTGCTGGCGACGATTTTGCGCTTCTGGGATTTGGGTGCAAAGCCGCTTCATCACGACGAGAGCATGCATGCCTTCTTCTCGCTGACATTCGCTCGTAACCCAGCCAGCTACCAGTATGATCCTCTGCTGCATGGACCGTTCCAGTTCCATGCCGAAGGCTTCATCTTCATGGTGATTCTGGCAGCCGAGCGTATTTTTGGCGTCGGCGGCGCGG
>JAICKD010000764.1 GCA_025928125.1 Ktedonobacterales bacterium | reverse complement strand
GTCGCGCCCTCCAAATGCGCCTCGTAGAGATTCGCTTTTTCCATAAAGGC
Source organism: Ktedonobacterales bacterium (assembly GCA_025928125.1). Classification (GTDB taxonomy): domain Bacteria; phylum Chloroflexota; class Ktedonobacteria; order Ktedonobacterales; family JADMIN01; genus DAHUXT01. The sequence continues at coordinate 2,094 of JAICKD010000764.1, read as the reverse complement.
TTCGCGCAGGCTCGTGCCTTCCAGATGGGCGTGGCGCAGGTCAATCTGCTTCATCTCCGCCCGGACGCACTGGGCAAGTTCCAGGTGCGCGCCCTCGGCGCGGGCGAAGTCGAGTCGCGCGCCACGCAGGTCGGCCCCCTGCAACTGGGCCTCGCGCAGATCGCTCCGTTCCAGGTGGACGGCGGCTGCGGCGATTTGCTCGCTGGTTGCGCCTGCCAGCCCGCCGAGCAGACGCGCCAGCGGCAACCCGCGCAGGTTCACGCCTTGCAGGTCAGCTCCACGCAGGTCCAATCCGGTGCGCTCGCGCTGCGTCGTGTCGTCCCAGATGACCGGGCCGCGCCCGTTCTCGTGGGTTGCCAGCAGCCACTCGACATCGGCGCGTGTCAGCGCCATTCCGGCGAACGGATAGGCGTTGGCGCGCACGTCTGGGGCAACCGCGCGGCGCTCGGCTAGCAGCTTCTGTCGCGCGGACGCAATCTCCGGCTCGATCCGCCAGCCCTGACCCCGCGCGCGCCACCATGCGCGCCACGCGGTGCGGTCGTCGGTCGCGGGCGGGCCAGCCGCTGGTGCGGGCTGCGCGGGCGTGGCGTCGTCCGGAAAGTCCGTTGCGTCGCTGGTGGGTTGGCGCCCGTCGATCTCGTTCATCTCATCGATCTTGTCGGTCTCGTCCATGGCGGCTCCGTTGGCATCCCTGCCGGGTGAGGATCATCGCTGGTATCGTGTTGGCGGGCAGGCATGACACCCTGACCCAGTATATCGGAGCCTGTCAAACGGCGTCAGGCTGATGATCTACGGTGGTGTCGCGCCACTCATGCGGTCAGACGTGATACAATCAGGGCTATTGTGTGTGCCAGGAGCGCTGGAACGTTGGAGTGTCGCGATGAAACCGCTTGTTGCTATTGTTGGTCGCCCGAATGTGGGCAAATCGACCCTGTTCAACCGGCTCGTGGGCGAGCGTCTCGCGATTGTCGAGGATCTGCCTGGCACGACGCGCGACCGGCTCTATGCCGACGCCGAGTGGAATGGGCGCGTCTTCTCGCTCGTCGATACCGGCGGGCTGGAGCTTGGCACGAGCGAAGACATCACCGCGCGCATCGCGTCACAGGCGCAACTGGCCATCGAAGAGGCCGATGTGATCGTCCTGCTAGTGGATACGAAATCGGGTATTACCGAGGCCGACGCCGAGGTAGCTGAGATGTTGCGGCGCTCGGGCAAGCCGGTGGTGCTGGGCGCGAACAAAGCGGACAACCTCACCCGTCGCCAGGAGGCGGTCGAATTCTACTCTCTCGGCCTTGGTGAGCCAATCACGCTGGCCGCCAACTCCGGCACCGGCACAGGCGACCTGCTCGATGCGATCACCGAACACCTGCCGCCCGTCGAGGAAGAGGACGAGGTGGCGTCCGATGGCATCCCGCGGCTGGCGATTGTCGGACGGCCCAACGTCGGCAAATCGTCGCTGCTCAACGCCATCGCCGGGTCGGATCGCGTCATCGTTAGCGATATCCCTGGCACGACACGCGACGCGATTGACACCGAGGTGGAGTATAAGGGACGCCGCATCACGCTGATCGATACGGCGGGCATCCGGCGGCGCGGGCATATCGGCCCTGGCGTCGAGAAATATAGCGTCTTGCGCGCCGACCGCGCCATCGACCGCTGCGACGTGGCAGTGCTGATGATCGACGCGGTGGAGGGTATCACCGCGCAGGATACGCACATCGCGGGCTACATCAACGAGGCGGCCAAGGGCATTGTCATCGTCATCAACAAGTGGGACATTATCAAGGAGCGCCGCCGCCAGGCCGAGGAATGGGCCGACCCGGACGTGCCGATCCTGCCGAGCGAGAACGTGGACTTGGCCGCGCTGGAGGTTCGCGACGCCGAGGCGTATATGGACGACATGCGCGAGAAGCTGAAATTCGTGCCGTACGCGCCGCTGGTCTTTGCCGCGGCCAAGACGAAGTACCACGTCAACAACATTCTCGACCACGCGCTGCGCATCTACGATACGCGCTCGATTCGCGTGCCGACGGCGCAACTGAACGAGATCGTACGCGACGCGGTGCAGCGCCACCATCCGCCGAGCGTCCAGGG
>JAICKD010000482.1 GCA_025928125.1 Ktedonobacterales bacterium | reverse complement strand
GCAGCCGTTTACGGTCGTCGTGGACTATGCCCACACCGCCGATAGCCTGGAGAAGGTGCTACGGGCGCTGCGTCCGCTTACACGCAACCGGCTGCTCGTCGTCTTTGGCTCGGCGGGTGACCGTGACCGGGTGAAGCGGCCCGTCATGGGCGGTGTCGCGGCGCGTGAGGCCGATTTTGCCGTAATTACCGACGAGGACCCGCGTGAGGAAGACGCGGCGTCCATTCTGGCGGAGATCGCGGCGGGCGCTGATGCGGCGGGCGCGCGCGAAGGCGAGCAGTATGTCTGTATCGTCGGGCGGCGCGAGGCTATCGTCCGGGCGCTGTCGATGGCGCGCGAGGGCGACACGGTGTTGCTGGCGGGCAAAGGACACGAGCAGAGCATTGTGATCGGGCGCGAAAAGCTCCCATGGGACGACCGGCAGGTGGCGCGCGATGTGCTGTCCGAGCTAGGGTACCGTTAAGCGTCGGACGGCGTGAGACGTAGAGGGTCAGCTTTCTGGCGGTCATATACGCCGTTACCGGTCGCGAAATCGTGCCGTTTTATTCAGTGAGTCGCGCCGTAGAAATCTGGTGCGGTTATCTGGCGGAGCGGGTGATAGATAGATGATAGAGTCATTCCTGGGCGCGTTTCTCACAGCGGCGCTTCTCTGCGCGCTCTTCTGCGCGCTGGCGTGGGCCGTGTTTCCCTGGTTCCGTAGCGGCGAGCGCAAAGAGGGCAACTTCAAGGCCGATCAATCGACCGGCGGCTTTCGCTTCGACCCCAAGAAAAAAGAGCTCAAGAAGCAGCCATTTCGTGTGAGCAGCAGCGAGCTCCCGCTCGTTGGCGGCCCGGCGCTGGTGTTTGCCACCATCGCGGCGTCGCTCGGGTTCGCCTTCTGGCTGGGGCTTGATACGCCGGAATGGCTGCTGCTCGTCCTGTTGCTTGTGGGTATCGCGGGATACGGATTCATAGGTTTTATCGATGACTGGCAAAAGGTGCATCGCGGGGTTGGCATCACTGAGGTACAGAAGTTCGTCGGCGTCCTCATTGTCTCGTTAGCTATTGGCATCGCCTTCAATCGCCTGATCGTCACAAAGTACCTTTCGGCGCGCTTTCCCTATCCGCCCTATAGCGATATTCCGCTGCTCGGCAATGTGCTGATAGATACCCACTTCGCCTGGATTATCTTCTTCATCGGGATTACCGTCGTCGTCGGCGTCACCACGCCGCTCGCGGTCGATTTCGCCGATGGGATGGATGGTCTGTGTGGTGGGCTGCTGGTGAGCGCGTCGCTGGCCTTCGCCGTTATCCTGCTCTTCCAGGATCAGAAAGACCTCTACCCGCTGGTGGTCGTCTCGCTGGCGGTGGCGGGCGCGTCGCTCGGTTATTTGCCGTTTAACTGGCCTTCTCCGTGGCGCAATCGCGTTCCGGGACGCAAACGGCGCGCGCGGCTCATCATGGGCGACACCGGCTCGCTGGGGCTTGGCGGCGCGCTGGCGCTGGTCGCGATTGTCAGCCGTCTCGAAGTCCTGCTCATCATCATCGGCGGCGTCTTCGTTCTGGAGGGTCTCTCGGCGCTGGTCTCGGCGCGTATCCTGGTCAAGTTCTTCCGCCGCTTCCTCTTCCTCGAACGCTTCGGCGATACCAAGGGCTTCCCGCATACGGAGTTCCCGCTGCCCTTCCTGGCGACGCCGATGCACCACCACTATGACCTGCTCAACTGGAACCGCGAACGACTGGTCTATCTGGCGTGGCTGTTGGGCGCGGCGCTTGGGTTGCTCGGCGTCGCCAGCGTCATCGCGCCGCTGACCTGGGAGCGCTATCTGGCGCGCTTCGCCGGCCTGTTGGTGCTGGTAGCCATCTGGCAGCTTGGCCCCCGCACGAAGCTCTTCTTTCTTGGGCTGGCGCTCAAGCGGACCGATTCGCCGAACAGCCCGCGCCGCGTCGGCCTCTTCTATGGCTATCCCTACAAGCTCTTTGGCCGCCGTCTCTATCACTGCGTCGATCTGACCAGCGTGCGCGAGACCGACCTGACCAGCCCAGCGGAAGACCTCTCGCTCTGGCAGCGGATGAGCGTCTTCGATGCGCGCGCGCTGCTGGGATTCTACTGCTACCGCGCGGGCGCGCTGGATGATGCCTGGCGGATATGGGAGCGCCTGCCACGTCCCAATCTGGAGGTCCGCCCAGAGGTCGAGGAGATGATCAACGAAGTGCGCCACCAGGTTGCGCTGGATGATGTGGAGAACGACCTCTCGGAGCGCGCGCCGCTCTCGGCCGATGATCCGGCCAGCGCAGGCACATGGCGTACGACCACGCCACCGGGCGCCGCACGCTCGACGCCGCGACCGCGTCCTGGCGGAGCCAGCATCCCGGCGCAGATCGATCTGGCGAATTCGTCAGCGCCAGCCAACGCGGTTCCCGCGCCATTCTGGAATCCCTCCAGTTGGACCTCTGCCATGGCGCCAGTTGACGGGCAGCCTGCGGACCCATCGGCCACGTCGCCCTCTCGTCCCGTCATGCCCAATGCCAATGGCGCCAGTAGTGTGCCAGTGACGACAAATCCTCCAGCGCCCGCGCGCGCGCCCGAGGATGGCGCGACGAACGGCGACTAGCCACAGCCCAGATGTGTACGTGATATACTATCTGACGGCTCTGTCGGAGCGCTGCTCTGCGGGGCCGTCTCTCGTGTGCGGAAATATGCGCCACGGCGGCGCGACCATGTGAACCGTCCCGGCCTTGAAAGGCCGGGGTATACCCGGCGGAGGGCATAAATGCCCTCAGGGCGACACTGTCGCCCTGCCCGTCCTATCGGGCGAGATGACCATTCATGGACATCCCTTACTCCGGCCATTTATGGCCGAGAGCATAGATCGCACACATTTTCAGCGAAATTGGAGACGCCAGATGGCGCTTACGGTTGGTATCATCGGCCTTCCCCTCTCGGGCAAGACGACACTTTTCAACGCCCTGACGCGCGCGGGCGCGGAAATATCAGGCTATCCCACCAGCACGGTGCAGGCGAACCGTGCGGTGGTCCAGGTGCCAGACGAGCGGCTGACGCGGTTGGCGGAGATTTTCAATCCGCGCAAGATCGTGCCGACCGCGATTGAATTCGTGGACGTGGCGGGCATCGGCCAGGAAGCCGCCGGGGCAAAGCACGAAGGGCTGAGCGCGGAGTTCCTCGGCCATATCCGCAACGCCGACGCGCTGGCGATTGTCGTGCGCTGCTTCGAGAATCCCCAGGCGCCCCACCCAGCGGGCAGCGTCAACGCCACCCGCGACCTGGACGACCTGATGGCGGAACTGGCGATCACCGATCTGGCGACGGTGGACAAGCGTATCGACTCGACCGGGCGCAAGGCGAAATCCGGCGATAAGAAGTTCGGCGATGAGCTGGATTTCCTGCGGCGGCTGCGCGACCACCTCAACGAGGGCCGCCCCGCGAGCGAGCTGCACTATAGCACGCTCGATGAGAACGTCCTGCGCGAGCTGTTCCTGCTGACGATGAAGCCACGCCTCTATGTGGTGAACGTCGGCGAGGATATTCTGGGCGAGGCGGGGACGCTGGTGGAGAGCGCGGCGGCCACCCCGGCGACGGGCGAGCTTGCATGTGTGGCGGCGGCGCGAGACCGCGCGCGGGCCGAGGG